>JBKBNW010000060.1:0-11213 GCA_046295115.1 Demequina sp. | reverse complement strand
ACGCCCCCAGGCGCCCGTGGCGCGGCCCCCCCCCCCTCCGCCCGCTTGGCTGTGTGCGGACTCGGCTAGAAGCCGAGCTCCTGCAGGTACGGCTCGAGTTCGAGCCAGTTGATCTCGTCGGGCCGGGACTCGTCCCAGATCGCCTCGTACTTGGCCTGCTGTTCGGGAGTGAGGGCGTTCCACCTGCGCATCTGCTCCTCCTGGTCCACATGCCAGTAGCCGACGATGCGGTACAGGCTGTGGTGACGCGCCCACTCGCGGCGCAGATACGCGCGCGCCTGCCTGGAGTGCGCGGACTCGCACGCGATCCACACGAAGACGTCGCCTTCGGGGACCGGCATGCGCTTCATGCACGACAGCAGGGCGGAGGGCCCGCGGCCGTTGCCGGATACCCTCCATTCGACGTCGACGCTGGCGGGCGAGGGCAGCGCGATCGCGTCATCGGCGTTGGTGAGCTCGACGAGCACGTCGAAGTGCTCCTCCGGGCTGGCCTCCTCGAGGATGCGCGCGACGGCGGGCAACCCCGTGGCGTCCGAGATCAGTAGGCGGCGAGTCGAGCCCGCGGGCGGGCTGTAGTACCCGTGGGCGGTGCTGATCGCGACCACGTCGCCCGCTTGCGCCTCGCGGGCCCAGGTCGCGCCGAGCCCGTGGCCGTGGGTGACCACGTCGATCTCGACGCTAGGGGCATCGGGGTTCCACCGGCGGATCGTGTAGTGGCGCGCGATGTCGTGGTCGTCCTCCCAGCCGGGCGCGGGCTCGGCGTCGGGGATGTGGACGTGCACGAACTCGTCGGGCTGACCGGTGGACTCCCAGGTGCGCAGCGCGTCGCCGGCCAGCGTCACGCGCCGCAGGTTCGGGCTGATCTGTTCGGCTGCGGCCACGTGAACCACGTACGAGTCGGTCATGTGTGACTCCTGAATTCGAGAAGGGGAAGGGCCGATGCGGATGGCGCCGGGAGGGGGCCCGGCGCCACCCCTCGGGACTAGCCTGCGTTGGTGGAGGCGGGGACCTCGGTGGCCGGGTCGCCATCGAGCGCTGCCTCGAGCATCGGCACGAACCCCTCGAGCGCATAGTGAATCGACGATGGCGAGTTGGCGAAGAACGCCCCCTCGAGAACGGGGTCACTCAGCCAGATGTTGCCGCCGGTCTGGGTGGTGGTGAGCGATGCGAACAGCGGCAGGCCCTCGAGCGCCTCCTTGGCCTCGGGAGTCGTGGCGACCTGCCACACGACCGAGTCGAGGTCGTTCAGCACGTCGAGCTGCTCCGCGCTGATCTGGAGCCAGGCGGCATCCGTGCCCTCGATCGAGGCCACGTTGAGTCCTAGATTCGCGAGGAACTGGTTGCGGGTGTCGGCCGCTGCGTAGACGAAGGCCTGGCCCTCGTAGTAGCCGCCCACCTGGGAGGACTTGCCCTCCCACTCGGGGTGGGCGTCACGGACCTCGGCGTACGCCGCGTCGATTTCGGTGATGATCTGCTCTGCCTTCTCGGTGGTCCCCGTCGCCTGCGCGAGCAGGGTCAGCTCGTCCGCGAGCGAGACGCCCCACTCGGAGGTCTCGTTGCCGTCGGAGTCGGTCGCCGGGCGGGTGACGACGGGGGCGAGCCCCGACAGCAGGTCGAACTCCTCCTGCGTCATCGTGTGGTTCGGGTACGTCGCCACGATGAGGTCGGGCTCGAAGGCCGCGATCGCCTCGGCGTCGTAGGTGGTGCTGCCCGGCTCGAACGTCTCGGGCTCGGCGCCGGCCGCAACGCGGTCGTCCTCGGCCCACGGGCCAGTGCCGAGGTCGTACCCCTGCCAGCTCACGGGGACGGCCACCGGGGCCACCCCGAGCGCGTACAGGTACTCGTGCTCGTGCGAGCCGAGCGTGACCACGCGCTGAGGCTCGGACTCGACGGTCACCTCGCCCATCACGGTGTCGAGGGTGACGGGGAAGGCCCCCGCGGTTCCTTCGGTGCCGGTCGTGGCGCCGTCGGTGGGGGCACCGGTGGGCTCGGCAGCGGGCTCTTCCGCGGAGGTGCCGGAGGAGCACGCCGCGAGCAAGAGGGCCGCGGCGGCGGCGATCCCGGCTGCGCCTACGCGGCGCGAGGTGAGGTGGAACATGGCAGTGCCTTTCGATCGGGTGAGGGGTCGGGTACGTGTGAGTGGTGGGGGGAACGTGGTGAGAGGGGGCGCGGTCACCGGACACCGCTGTGTCATCGGACACCGCTGTGTCATCGGACACCGCCAGGGCCGTGCGCGGGCACCACCATGGGGGTGCCGGTGACGGGGTCGGTGAGCACGCGTGCCTCGAGGGCGAACACGCGCTGAATAAGGTCCTCGGTGAAGACGTCCGATGGCGCCCCTGCCGCAGCGACCTGGCCGTCATGCATGGCGATGACGTGGTGCGCGTAGCGGGCGGCCTGGTGGAGGTCGTGGACCACCATCACGATGGTGCGCTGCTGGCGGGTGTTGAGTCGGTGCAGCAGGTCCATGACGTCGTACTGGTGGGCGATGTCGAGGTAGGTCGTGGGCTCGTCCAGCAGCATGAGCGGGGTGTCCTGGGCCAACGCCATCGCGATCCAGGCGCGCTGGCGCTGGCCGCCCGACAGTTCGTCCACCACGGAGTCCTGAATGTCTGTCAGGGCCGTGGAGTGGAGCGCGGACAGGACCGCGGTCTCGTCCGTGTCGCTCCATGGACGCAGGATCTTCTGATGCGGCGTGCGCCCTCGCGCGACGAGCTCCTTGACGGTGATGCCCGCGGGTGCGATCGGCGATTGGGGCAGCAGCCCCACGCGGCGCGCCACCTCCTTGGTGTGGGTGCGATGAATGTCCTCACCATCGAGCAGCACCGTGCCGGAGCGGGGCGATAGGAGCCGCACCAGAGAGCGCAGCAGCGTGGACTTGCCGCACCCGTTGGGGCCCACGATGGCGGTGATCTGCCCATCGGGGATGGCGACGTCGACACCGCGCACCACGATGCGGTCGCCATAGCCGAGCACGACCTCCCGTGCCTCGAGCCTGCTCACGATTGTCCTCCTCGGGATGCGCGCCACACCAGCCACAGCAGGTAGGGGGCGCCAACGGCGGCGGTAAAGATGCCTACAGGGAACTGGAGATTTGCCGGGCTCAGCTGTGAGGCCTGGTCCGCGACGAGCAGCAGCACGGCGCCCATGAGGGCGGACGGGATCAGGGCGACTCCAGCGGAGCGCGTGACGCGCAGGGCGAGCGCGGGGGCGACGAGCGCGATGAACCCGATGGGGCCCGTGACGGCGGTCGCGCCTGCCGCGAGCAGCACCGAGCACACGGCCAGCACGGCGCGCGACCTGCCGACGGCGATGCCCAACGCGAGGGCCATGTCCTCGCCCATCTCCATGGTGCGTAGCGCCCGGGCGTGCCACAGCAGCACGGGGACGAGCACGGCCAAGGCCGCCGCCGCGAAGCTGACGTGGGTCCACGTTCGGCCGGTCGTCGAGCCCACCAGCCAGCCCAAGGCGTTGCCCGCGTCGTGCACGTCCATGCGCGTCAACAGGTACTGCGTGAGGGCCTGGGCCACGAACCCGACGCCGATCCCGGCCAAGATGAGCCGCAACGGCACGATCACTCGGTGCCACGCGAGCACCAAGATCAGCGCGGAGGCGACCAGCGCGCCGATGGCGGCGCCGGCCGCGGTGATCCACAGCGATGTCGCCGTCACCAGCCACAGGGTCAGGACCGCACCCGTGCCGGCGCCCGCGGTGATGCCGATGAAGTCGGGCGACGCGAGGGGGTTGCGGGTCAGCGACTGCAGGATCGCGCCCGACAGCCCGAGCATCGCGCCAATGAGGATCGCGGTGAGGGCGCGCGGCGCGCGTACCTGACCCACAATGAAGTCGCCTGGCGGCCCCACGGTGATCCCGAACGCGGCGCGGATCGCCTCCCACACCGTGACATCCGCCTTGCCCACGACCAGCGCGAACACGAACAGCGCGGCCAGCGCGGCCGTCAAGGCGAGGCCGACGATGAAGGTGCGGCGGTGGGTGGTGATGCCAAGCGCCCCGACGCGAAGTGTCCTCACAGTTCCACCACCTTCATGCGGCGAGCCATGAGGGCGAAGATGATGCCGCCAATGAGTGCGGTGGTGATGCCCACGCCGATCTCGGACGGCGGGGCGATCAGGCGTCCGACGACGTCGCACACCAGCACGAGTGCCGCGCCCCCCAGCGCGCTGACGGTCAGCAGCCACGGCAGCGAGGCCCCGACGAGGGCCCGCGCGAGGTGGGGGACCGCGAGCCCTACGAACACGAGCGGGCCCGCGGCGGCGGTGGCCGCGGCGGCAAGCAAGGTGACCACGACGATGGTGAGGGTGCGGATACCGCCGATGCTGATGCCCAGCGCGCGGGCGGCGTCTTCGCCGAGCGCCACGGCCTGGAGCTGCCGGGAAGCGAGGAGCGAGACGGCAATCGCCACCACCACGATGGGGATCAACGCCGTGACGTCCTCGGCCTGGCGGCCGGTGAGGGATCCCGCGACCCACAGTCGGTACTGCTCGAGGGTGGCGTCGTCGACGAGTAGCACGGCGTACGTGATGGAGGTGATGAGAGCGGTGAGCGCGACGCCGGCGAGCGCAAGGCGCACCGGCGCGCCAGCCGCGGCTCCACGTGCACCGATCGCGTACACCACCACCGCGGCGATGCCGGCGCCGACGAACGCGATCGGGACCTGCGCGGCGAAGCCGCCGCTCAGTCCCGCCGTGAGCGAGATCACCACCGCAAGAGAGGCGCCGGCGTTGATGCCAAGGAGTCCCGGATCGGCGAAGGGGTTGCGCGTAAGCGACTGCATGAGCGCCCCCGCGACCCCCAAGGCCGCTCCGGCGAGCACGCCGATGAGGGTCCGGGAGGCGCGCAGCTCGCGCACGATGAGCTGCTCGGGGTCCTCTGCGTTCAGGTCCGTGAGCGCCGCCCACACGGTGTCGAGGTCGATCGCGCGGGAGCCGAGCGCAAGCGACAGCGCGACGGCGACGGCGAGCACAGCCGCGGCGGCGGTCGCGATCAGGGCGCGCTTGCGCATCGGTCTCCCAGGGGTGGTGTCATCAGCGCACATCGCAGTGCGGCAAGTGAGGCTCGCCTAACCTAGCCCATGAGAACGCATTTATCCAACGCCGCTATGACGTAATTTGCTGGCGGCGCGGCCGATGCGGTTGCGAGCCCGGTCTGCCAGGCGGCGGGGTGGGTGGCTCAGCGAGGAGCGGAGGTATCGACGTCCGCGCTGGCCGCGGCGTTGATGTCGGTGGCTGGGCACGCGTCGTCCTGAATATCGACGTCGATGCCGTACAGCGCGCGGATCGCGCCAAGGTAGCGGTCCGCCTCACCGGCCTGTGCGTGCTCGCGGGCGCGCACCGTGGGGATGTGAAGCAACGTCTTCGCGAAGCGGCGCAGCGCCTGCTCCGTCGCCTCGGCCTGGGCGATGTCCGCCTCTGACGCGCCGGCCGCGGGCTGTGCGCGTGCCAGCTCGCGCTCGAGCAGGCCGAAGACGTGCTCGCGCAGAGCAACGACGGCGGGGTCGAGCGACCGGGCGTGCTCTCCGTCTCCAAAGCGGGCGACCGCGTGCGCGACGATGGAACGTGCGGCGTCGATGGCGCCCACGGACTCCTCGGGGGCGCGCGCGCCCACCGACTCGAGATTCACGACGGTGATGCCGCGCATCTGCGCGACTCCTGGGGCGACGTCGCGGTGGAGCGCGAGGTCGACGATCGTGAGCGGCTGGTCGCCGTCCGGCCGAGCGGCCGCGACCATGGCCGGCGTCAGCACGATGGACTCGCCGCCCGAGCAGGCGAGCACCAGGTCCACGTCGCCGAGCGCGCGGCGCAGGCCGTCGGTGTCGAGGGGCGTGAGGCCGTGCCTGCCCGCGAAGGCCTCCGCGCGGCCCGAGGGCGAGAACACGCCGTCGATCGTCACGCCGCGAGACAGCAGCGAGCCCACGCCCGTCTCGGCGAGCGCGCCGGTGCCGATCACGAGCGCGCGGGCGCCGGGCCACGACACGGTCTCGGAGGCGAGGTCGAAGGCGACGGAGACCACGGAGCGGCCCGAGGTGCCGAGCCCGGTAGAAGACGCGACCACACGCGAGGTGCGCAGCGCCGACTGAAAGAGGCGGTCTAACAGGGGAGTGAGGTGAGCGCCGGCCTGAGCGTCGATGTGGGCGCGCCGCACCTGGCCGGAGATCTCGCGTTCGCCCACCACCATCGAGTCGAGGCCCGTTGCGACGGACAGCAGGTGTTGAACGGCGTCGTCGCCCTCGTAGGTGGCAAGGGCCGCCTCGATTGCATCGCGCTCTAGCGCGGTAGCGCGCTCCAACTCGTCGATGACGGCGGCTCGGCCCGCCACGGGGTCATCCGTCTCCAGGTACACCTCGAAGCGGTTGCACGTGGGGAGGACCACGGCACCGCGCACGGAGGACCCGCCGGCCGCAACCGCCGCGCCGAGGGCATCGGATCCAACGCTCAACTGCTCGAGGACAGTGAGGTCGCGGTTACGGTGGCTGGCCACGAGAGACATGAGAACCACGCCTCCATTCTGACACGGCGCGCGAACAGGGCAGAATCGATACATGACGTCAACCGCGCTGCCCGCCTCCCACCCGCTCGTCGACGGTAGGACGGTGGACTCCGCGCTCGTCGCCGCGCTGAGGGGCCGCCGGCCCGCGCATCGGCCCGTGTGGTTCATGCGCCAGGCGGGACGGTCCCTGCCTGAGTACCTCGAGGCCCGCGCCGGCACCGGCATGCTTGAGTCGTGCCTCACGCCCGCGCTCGCGTCCGAGATCACGCTGCAGCCGGTGCGTCGCTACGGCGTAGACGCCGCGATCCTGTTCTCCGACATCGTGGTGCCGATGCGCATCGCGGGCGTGGACGTGGACATCCAGCCCGGGGTGGGGCCGGTCTTCGGCCGCCCCGTGCGCACCATGGCCGACGTGGAGGCGCTGCCAGCGCTTGGGGTGACGGGCGACCGCGGGGTGTTCGACTCGGGACTCGACGCGATTCGCGCCGCCGTCGAGATCACCGTCGACGAGCTCGAGCACGTGCCGTTGATCGGCTTCGCAGGGGCTCCGTTCACGCTCGCCGCCTACATGGTCGACGGTCGGCCGTCTCGCGACCACATGGGCGCCCGCGAGCTCATGCACGCGTCGCCGGACGTGTGGGAGGCCCTCGTGGCGTGGACCGCCCGGGCCGCGGGGCTGTTCCTGCGCGCGCAGGTGCAGGCGGGAGCATCGGCCGTGCAGCTGTTCGACTCGTGGGCCGGCTCGCTATCGGAGGCAGACTACGTCGCGCACTGCGCTGCGGGGTCGCGGACCGCGCTCATGTCCGTCGCAGACCTGGACGTGCCGCGCATCCACTTCGCCGCCAACGCCGGCCACCTGCTGGACGCGATGGGGGCGGCCGGGGCGACCGCGCTCGGGGTTGACTACCGCACCCCGTTGGACTCCGCCGCGCGCACCACCGGCGGCCGGTTCCCGCTGCAGGGCAACATCGACCCCGCGATGCTCGCCGCGCCGCATGATGCGCTGACCCGGCACGTCAAGGACGTGTTGGCACGCGGAGGCGAGGCGCCAGGGCACGTCGTCAACCTCGGCCACGGCATGCCGCCGCACGCCGACCCGGACGTCGTCAAGCGCATTGTCGACGTGGTGCACGAACGTGGCTGAGCCCGCTCGCTGGATCGTGGTCGGCGCGGGAGTGGGCGGTCTGCTCGCCGCGCGCCGACTGGCGGCCGCAGGCCATCACGTCACGGTGATGGAGGCCGACAACCACCCCGGCGGGCGCGTCTCGCGCGTCACCGTCGACGGCCTTGACCTGGACGCGGGAGCCGAGTCGTTCGCGACCCGGGGCGGCCACGTCGCCGCGCTGGCCACCGAACTCGGGCTCGCCGACCGCATCGTCGGCCCTGAGCGCCGGCCGGCGTGGGTCGTGACCCCCGACGCCGCGTATCCGTTACCCCCGTCGGGTTGGCTGGGCGTGCCGACCACTGTGTTCACGCGGGACCTGCTGCGGGCGATCGGCTGGCGCGCTCTGGCGCGGGTGCTCGCAGACCGATTCACCCGAGTGGGCGAGGTGGACGACTCGATGACCATCGGCGCGCTGGCGCGAGCCCGCCTCGGGGCGCACGCGACCGAGCGGCTGGTTGCCCCGGTGGTCCAAGGCATTTACTCCCGGCCCCTCGACGACATCGCGCTGGGTGACGTGGCACCCGGCTTGGGTGCTGAGGTGATGCGCCAGGGTGGCCTCGTGAGTGCTGCCAAGGCGCGTCGCGCCGCCTCGCCCGCGGGCTCTGCGGTGCAGGGGCTGGTGGGGGGGATGGCGACGCTCGTCGACGCGCTTGCGGCCGATGCGCGCTCGCGCGGGGTGGACATCGCGTTCGGGACGCCGGTCGGAGCGCTCGAAAGGGCCGGCTCGGGCTGGAAGGTGTGGTCCGGCGGGACAGCGCACCGGGCCGATGGTGTGGTGCTCGCCGTGCCGCGGCCGGTGGTGTCGGCGCTCGTGCCCCATGTGGCGTGGGCGGAGGACCGGCAGGTCGCGATCGTCACGCTCGTGCTGGACGCACCCGAGCTGGACGCGGCTCCGCGCGGCACGGGCGTGCTGGCGGTGGGCAATGTGTCCGGTGCGAAGGCGCTCACCCACTCGACCGCGAAGTGGCGGTGGCTGGCCGACCGTACGGGCGGCCGCCACGTGGTGCGGCTGTCCTACGGCATCGACAACGCTAGGGACGCGCGCGCACACGCCCTCGCCGACGCATCGGCGCTGCTGGGGGTCGCGCTGCGGGACAGCCAGGTGCGCGACATCGTGCGCGTGCAGTGGGCCGATTCGGCGCCGGCTGCGGTCGAGGATCGCGAACCTGTGAAGGGGCTCCACCTCGTCGGTTCGGCCGCGGGGCTAAGCGGCATCGCCGCCATCGTTGCGGCTGATGCGGCGTCCCTCCTGGGTGAGCCGGTCCGGGGCTAACGGATTTCCTTTTTCCACCGCGCGAGCGAGAGAATGGATCCATGACTGACCAGCCGCACGGATTCACGTTGTTCTCTGTTCTGGATGGGCTGCTCGACGCCCCCGACGAGGAGCTGCCGGAGGTGGTCGAGCACTTTGACGCCGCCGTGGAAGAGCTCGCGGATCACGACGTCACGCTGCGGGGCATCTACGACGTGTCGGGCATGCGCGCCGACGGCACCGTGATGCTGTGGCTGCACGGTCCCGACCTCGCGGACCTGCAGCTCGCGCTCCGGGAACTGCGCGCGACGGAGCTACTCGCGGACACCACGCTGACGTGGTCCGCCGCGGGCGTCCACCGCCCCGCCGAGTTCAACAAGGCGCACGTGCCCGGCTTCTTGCGCGGCGAGCGCCCCCGCGACTGGCTGACGGTCTACCCGTTCGTGCGCTCGTACGAGTGGTACCTGCTGTCGGACGACGAGCGTTCGCAGATGCTGCGCCAGCACGGCATCAAAGGCGCGGCATACAAGGGCGTCATCGCCAACACCGTGGCGGCCTTCGCGCTCGGCGACTACGAGTGGCTGCTGCCGATGGAGGCCGACGAGGTCACCGACTTGGTCGACATGATGCGTGACTTGAGATACACCGAGGCCAGGCGCCACGTGCGCGAGGAGCTGCCGTTCTACACCGGGCGCCGCGTCGAGACCGCGGAGGCCGTGGAGGTACTTGCATCATGACCGAGACCCTGCCCCCGCTCGCGGCGTCCACCCGCACGCGCCCCGCGACCACCTACGACTGCATCCTGCTCGCGGGCTTCGGTGGGCCCGAGGGTCAGGACGACGTGATCCCTTACCTGCGCAACGTGACCCGTGGGCGCGGCGTGCCGGACGAGCGGCTCGAAGAGGTGTCTCACCACTACCGCCACTTTGGCGGCGTGAGCCCCATCAACCAGCAGAACCGCGACCTCAAGGCCGCACTCGAGGGCGAGATCGCGGCCCGTGGGCTCGGCCTGCCGGTGTACTGGGGTAACCGATTCTGGGCGCCCTACTTCGCCGACGCCCTGCGCGAGCTGCACGCCGACGGCCACCGCAAGGTGCTCGTCCTGGTGACCACCGCGTTCTCCTCGTACTCCGGGTGCCGCGCGTACCGCGAGGACCTCGCGACGGCGCTCGACGAGGTAGGGCTTACCGGCGAGCTCGAGCTCGACAAGGTGCGCCAGTACTTCGATCACCCGGGCTTCGTGGAGCCCAACGTCGACGCCGTCCGGGCCGGGCTCCGTGAGCTCGAAGCGGCAGGCAAGGGCGAGGCGGCACACGTGATGTTCGCGACTCACTCGATCCCGTCGGTGGCGGCCGACGCCTCTGGTCCGCGTGAGGCGCTGCCAGACGGCACGCCGGTGCCGACCGGGGGCGGCGAGGAGTGGCACGCGGGCGGCGGCTGGTACGCCCAGCAGCAGCGCGCCGTGTCCGCCCTCATCATGGAGCGCATCGCCGACGAGTTCCCCGACGTGCCGTGGAGCCTGGTCTACCAGTCGCGCTCCGGCGACCCGTCCGTGCCGTGGCTCGAGCCCGACATCAACCTCGCGATCAAGGCGCTGCCCGAGGACGTTACCGGCCTGGTGGTGTCTCCCGTGGGGTTCGTCTCGGACCACATGGAGGTCGCCTGGGACCTCGACAACGAGGCGCTCGAGACCGCCGAGGAGCGCGGGCTGCCGATGGTGCGCGTCGCCACGGTCGGCGTGGATCCCACCTTCGTGTCGGGACTGATCGACCTCGTGGAGGAGCGCCATATCGGACACGAGGGCGACGTGCCGCGCGCGCGCCCCGCGCTCACCGAGATTGGCCCGTGGCAGGACGTGTGCCCCACGGACTGCTGCCTGGGCCGCGCTGCCAAGCCCACCATCGCATCGGCCGGCTGACCGCGACCACGACCGCGGACCCAACCCCCGCTTTAACTGCGAACCACTTTCGGTCCCGACACCCCGGCCAGCGTACTCGTAGGAGTGCTGCGGACGGGGTGTCGCGCGGCACAGTGGTTCGTAGTGAAAGGGGCGGGGTGCGCGCGGGGTGCGGGATCAGGCCGATGCGGGCGCCGGCGCGAGGGTGCGCACCCCATCGCGCCAGGTGAGGTAGCCGCCGTCGAGATTGACCGCGTCGTAGCCCAGCTGGCGCAGCAGGCGCGTGGCGGTGTGGCCGCGCTGTCCCACCTGGCAGTGCACCACGATGCGGCGGTCGCGTGGGAGTTCGCCGTGCCGTGCGCGCAAGTCGTCGACGGGGATGTTGACGGGGT
>JBKBNW010000059.1:0-11368 GCA_046295115.1 Demequina sp. | reverse complement strand
GAAGTGTGCAGTCCGACAATGACCCGGGGGCTGATCCGGTCGCGGTGGTGGGGGTATTCGAGGCAACCGGACCGCTCGCCCATTTAGCTGACACGGTCCTCATCTCGACGGTGCCAGAAGACGTCGAGGCGCTCCGTTACATGTACCTGATGGCGAACGACATCACCGTGGTGGACAGGCTCGAGCACACATTGGCGCTCTCCGTCCCCGCCCTCAACCCGAATGCGCTCACGGTCGAGACTCCGCAGGGCGCGATTGCGTTGCGCGATGTGATCGCGGGCCGACTGGGTGCCGCGTCGCGACAGCTCATGGCCGTGGTGATGGGCGTCGGAGCTGTGATCATTGCCGTGACGATGGTGTCCGCAACGAGCGCCCGGCGCCGTGACTTCGGACGCCGCCGTGCGCTCGGTGCCAGCCGTTCTGCCCTCGTGGCCACCATGCTTGGGCAGGCCGCGCTGGGCGCCAGCGTAGGAATCGTGCTTGGCGCGGTGGCCGGGCTGGTGGTCCTCGGCGCGGCCACTGGGTCATTGCCGACGTGGCAGTTCACTGCGGGCGTCGCGGGTCTCGCCCTGCTGTTGACCCTGGCGACGAGCGCTCCCATCGCGACCTATGCCGCGTATCGAGATCCGCTCCGCATTCTCCGCGTGCCATAGCGCCGCACCTGGCTGCGGTGCTGGCCGCGCCGCGTGCTTGACGGGGCACCAACCCGGGCCCGGCCTCCCGCGCCTTCCCCCGCATCGGCGAGGTCGCCGAAAGGAGTCGACCCGCGCGGTCGCGCGGAGATCAGCGCAGCACGCCGCAGTGGGCGAGCGCCCTCCTGAGCAGGCTGTGCTGCCCGCCGGTCATGCCGTTCGCGACGTCGTCGCTCGCGGCCTCCTCGGGGCTCAACCACACGATGTCGAGGGCGTTCTGGCTCGGCTCACACGAGCCGTCGACGGCCACCACGAACGCGAGCGCGACGGCGTGCTGGCGCGAGTCGTGGAACGCGCCGTACCCCTCGGTGGGGAAGTACTCGGCGATCGCGAACGGCGTGGGCGACATCGGGATGCGCGGCATGGCGACGGATCCCAGGTCCTTCTCGAGATTACGGATCAGGGCGTCGCGCACGCGCTCGTGGAACAGCACGCGGCCAGCGACGAGGGCCCGCGAGATCGCACCGTCGTCGGCGCGCAGCAGCAGGCCCACCTCCGTGACCTCGCCGGCGGCATCCACCCGCACCGGCACCGCGTTGATGTACAGCAGCGGCATCTCGCCGCGGACGTACTGCAACTCACGTTCGGACAGCCACCCCGACGGCTCGGAGGGCATCTCAGCCATGTCAGTCATACGTCCTTTCTACCGCGCCGCCGCGGCATGGTCGGCACGCGCGCCGATGCGTGGGAGGCTGGAATGGAATACCCCCCGGTGGAGTCGTGTTACCGGGGAACGGCGACGCAACACAGGAAGGACCCCCTATGGGAACCGTAGAATTGACCGCTGAGAACTTCGAGCAGACGGTGACGAAGGACGGAATCGTCCTCGTCGACTTTTGGGCAGAGTGGTGTGGGCCGTGCAAGCGCTTCGCGCCGATCTTCGAGCAGTCCGCTGAGGACAAGCCCGACATCACCCACGCGAAGGTCGACACCGAGGACCAGCAGGCGCTGGGCGCCCAGTTCGGCATTACCGCTATCCCGACGCTGATGGCGTTCCGTGACGGCATCATGGTCTACAACCAGGCTGGCGCGCTCGCGGGCCCGGACCTGCAGAACCTGGTCAAGGCCGTCGAGGACCTCGACATGGACAAAGTCCGTGCCGACGTGGCCGCGCAGCAGACCGCCGAGTAGCACTCCCGCTCGCGGACGCGGTGAGCCCCGGACCCCTGTGGTGCGGGGCTTTTCGCTTGTCAGAACGCAACTGCGCGATCAGCCGGAGCAGGCCACGCAGCGCTCACGAAGGGGCCGTGCCTCGAGCTGTGCGACAGGGATGGCGTGACGGCAGACCACGCAGATCCCGTACTCACCGGCGTCGAGGCGACGAAGTGCGCCGTGCGACCGGCGCGCGTCTTCTCGAGCGGATTCGAGGAGTCCGGCCAGCATCGACCACTGGGATGACAGGGTGGCGCCCTCGGGGTCATGTTCGTCGTCATCGAACTCACCGCGGCGAGCGCCGGTCAGGGCGTCCATCTCGGCCTCGAGCTCGTCTACCCGGGCGCTGATCCGGGCCTGCAGGTTCACCAACAACCCTCGCTGTTGTTCGTAGGGCATCACCTTTTCAGGGTATCCGTGTGCCTCCGCGCGGGCGCGGTGCCCGCCCGCACCGCCGCGCTTGACCTGGTGCGGACCACCATAATGACGACTCTGGGCGAATAGACGTACGCTCGGAAGATGCACCGGAGCGACTGCGGCCGAAGCGTGCCTTCATGAGCACGCTCCCGAGCGCTGCGCGCGACGGGCTCACGCTCCAGGCGGTGTACCAGCCCATCGTGGACCTCCATAGCGGACACGTCTTGGCTGTCGAAGGCCTGATCAGGGGTGTCCGCGGGGATCAGACCGTCTCCCCGGCCGAGCTCTTTGCCGAGGCGACGCGGTTGGGTCCCGCGGCCGTGCTGCGACTGGACGAGGCGTGCATGCGATGCGTGCTGGGTTCCGCATCGGCGCTTGGACCTGGCACGACGGTGTTCGTTAACGTGGAGCCAGCGACCCTGGCCGCGATCTCGCACGACGCCTTGGTCGAGATGGCGGCGCTCGTGTCGCCGGGCGTGCAGGTGGTGGTGGAGGTCACCGAGCGGAACCTCTTGCGCCAGCCCGCGCAACTTCTCGCCGGGCTGCAGCGAGTGCGCGAGATCGGCTGGCGGATCGCCATCGATGATGTGGGGGCCGAGCAGGCGGCGCTGGCCCTGATGTCCTTCGTATGCGCCGACGTCATCAAGCTCGACCTGGCCCTCGTGCAGGAGTGCCCCACGCTCGGCGTGGCGGCGATCGTCAACGCGGTCAACGCCGAGGCTCAGCGGTCGGGGGCGCTGGTGCTGGCCGAGGGCATCGAGACCGCGAGCCACCTCGAGCACGCGCTGAGCCTGGGAGCCACGCTCGGCCAGGGGTGGCACTTCGCTCGCCCGGGCCCCCTCCCCGCGACATGGGATGCCGTGCTGTCGCTGCCGCCCGAGCCCGACGCGTCGCCGTCGCCAGCGGCGACTGCCTTTGACGTGATCAGCCACAGCGTGCCGGCAAGGCCCACCACCCCAGCCCAGTTGGCACCGCTGACCCATCAGGTGGAGCGCCAGGCGATGCTGCTCGACGAAGCCGCGGTGGTGCTGGCCTCGTTCCAGGACGTCGACTTCCTTACGCCCGAGGTGTTACGCCGTTATGAGGCGCTCGCGAAGGTCACGGCGCTGACGGCGATCCTTGCCCCGGGCGTGTGGTCCGAACCTGCGCCAGGCGTGTTCGGTGCGACCCTGCACGAGAGCGACGCGCTGAGCAAGGAGTGGGTGGTGACGGTGATCTCCCCTCACTTCGCGGCCGCCATCGCGGCGCGCGATGTCCCCAGCGCCGAGTTCGAAGCAGTGCATGGGGAGCGACCGGTACGTCACATGGAGTACGTGCTCACGTACGACCGGGGCCAGGTGGTCGCCGCCGCGAGCCTGCTGATGGCCAAGGTGAAGTCCCGTCCTCACGGGGAGGAGCTTCCGCTGCGGCCCACAGGAACCGAGACTGGCGCGATGGCGGGTGTTCCCGGCGGCGACATACCCGCACTGCTCGCGCGTGCGATCGCGACCGCAAGCAACGGGATCGTGATTGCGGACGCCCAGGCAGAGGACTCGCCGCTGGTCTACGTCAACGCGGCGTTCGAAGGTTTGACCGGGTTCTCCGAACAAGAGGCACTGGGCCGAAACTGCCGATTCTTGCAAGGGCCCGACACCGATCACACTGTGGTCCAGATGATGTCGCGTCGCATGCGCACGGGCCGTGAGGTCGAGGTGACGCTCCTGAACTACCGTCGCGACGGCAGCACATTCTGGAACGAGATCACCGTGAGCCCGGTTCACGACGCTCAGCACCGGCTGACCCACTTCATCGGCAACCAGGTTGACGTGAGCGACCGTGTCGACCTGGAACAGCGCACCGAGTACCTGGCCTATCACGACGCGCTGACCGGGCTGCCTAACAGGGCGTACCTGATGGAGCAGCTCGATCTCGAGTTACGCCGGAGTAGGCGCAGCGGCACCGGCGTTGCAGTGGTGTACATCGATATCTCACGGTCCGCGGGCGTCGACGGCGACGTCGCCCCCGCGGTGGGGGATCGGGTACTGGCGCGCGTCGCGCAGAGGTTGCGCTCCGTCGTGCGCACCGGCGACGTGCTCGCACACCTAGGTGGAGACGAGTTCGTGCTGGTCCTGACGGGCGTTCCAGGCGGGGACGACACGCCGGTGCGTCACGTCGTCGAACACCTGCACGCCGCGCTGAGCCCGGCCGTCGACGTCGCTCACGACGCCATCTACGTCAGCGCCCAGATCGGTCTCGCGCTCGCCCCCCGTGATGGCGACGACGCTGTGGTCCTCCTGGGCGTCGCCGACGAGCGTACGTACGAGGCCAAGCGCACGGCCTAATGGCCGCATGGAGGCACGAGAGCCGGCGCCCGCGAGGTCACCGGCTCGTCGCCCCCGGGGCGGCCGGGGGCTCACGTGCGCGAGGGGGGACTTGAACCCCCACGTCCTAAGACACTGGAACCTAAATCCAGCGCGTCTGCCAATTCCGCCACTCGCGCTCGGCGACCAGGATACGCGGGCTGCGTCCCGGCATGTGCTCAGTCGAGCCCGAGGTCCCGGCGCAGCTTTGCCACGTGGCCGGTGGCCTTGACGTTGTACTGCGCGAGTTCGACCTTGCCGTCGGGGTCAATCACCACGGTCGAGCGGATCGAACCCTCGACCTCCTTGCCGTACAGCTTCTTGATGCCCCAGGCCCCGTAAGCGTCCTGCACCTCGCGGTCCGGGTCCGACACCAGGGTGAACGTGAGCCCCTCCTGCTCGCGGAACTTGGCGAGTTTGGCGGGCTCGTCCTTCGAGATGCCCACCACCTCGTAGCCGGCGGCCTTGAGCGCGCCTAGCGAGTCGCGGAAGTCACAGGCCTGCGTGGTGCAGCCCGGGGTCATCGCGGCGGGGTAGAAGTACAGAATCACGCGGCGACCGCGCAGCTCGGAGAGGGCGAACGAGCCCTGATCGGTGGCGGCGGTGAAGTCGGGAGCGGGGTCGCCTGCGGCAAGTCGGTTGTCAGTCATGATGCCAACCTAACGCCGATGCGGGGGCGGGCGATTCCGTTCCGTGCCGATCGCGCAGATCGAGTTTGTTCACAGCACCGTTGTGGCCGCAGTGCGTAGTGGCTAGCCTCGCGGTACGACACGGAGGGGTGACCATGGGTGCCAAGATGCCAAGCGTCGTGCGCTGTCCGTTGTGCGGCGCCACCGTGGATCGCGCACGGCAGGACTGGTGTCCTGGATGCGGGGTGCCTGTCCGATCGGCGGCCTTCTCAGGGCTGCTTGAGGCCGACGAGGCGCTGCGCCAGTGCCAGCGTGCCTACGACTCCCTCGCGTCGACGTGGACGCTGTGGGGCGAGCGGCGCGAGTCGCTGGCACAGCAGCTCGTGGCGCTACGCCCGGGCGTCGCAGTACCCTCGAACGTTGCAGCGCCCTTGAACGTTGCAGCACCCTCAGCCACGGCGACGGCCCCCAGCGGTGCGCCCTCAGCGGCTGAATCCGCGTCGGCTGAATCCGCACCGGCTGAACCCACACCCCGTCCAGCCGCGGCATCGGCACCCGGGTTCTTCGCACCCGAGCCCGCGCGCCCGGCCGCGCTGGGCGCGCAGGGGGCCCCCTCGCCGGTATCGGCCGCCGCGCCCGCATCGGCCCCGCAGCCCCAACCCACCCAGCCGCCCACGCAGGCCACCCGCGCCCCGCGCGTGCTGACAGCGCCCGCGCTGCTCGGAGTATCGGGCGCCTCGCTCATGATCGCGGCGGCCGTGGTGTTCGTCGCGATCGCGTGGACCACCTTCACACCCCTTGCGCGCGGCTTGGCGGTGCTCGGCATGTCCGTGGCGGTCGCGGCGCTCTCCGCGTGGCTGCGTCGCATGCACCTGCCGATCACCAGCGGCGCCGTCGGCATAGTGTCCATGGGATTTGCTGGCGCGGCGGGGATCGCCTTCCTGCGCGACACCCCAGCCTCGGGGCCCTTCGACCTCCCGCTGTCTCTGGTGATTGCCTGCGGTGCCGGCCTGCTGCTGACCCGGTGGCGCATTCGGTGGGTGGGATCGGCCGCCGCGCTCGCGCTCGCCGCTGCTGGGGCGGGGCTCACGATCGCCGCGACGACCCAAGCGGCCGATGCGTCGGCGGGGCTATCCGGCATATGGGCGTGGGCTCTCACCGGGACGGCGGTCGCCTGCGCGCTCCTGCTCACCCAACGGTGGTGGACGTGGCGCCTGGCGCGCGCCATCATCCGGTGGGGCGGGCTCTCGTGGGCGGTCGTCATCGGCGCATCCGTGCCGCTGTGGGCATGGGCGACCGGCGGCTCGGTTCTCGAAGCCGTCGTGGGCCTCGTGCCGTTGGCCGCGCTGATCGGCATGGCGCGGTGGTGGCCCCGCGTGGCGATCCCGGCCGCGGCGGTGGTCGCGACGCTGCTCGCCCCAGCCCTCGCATCGGCCGCCGGCGCGACTCCTTGGCAGCAGGTGACCACAGTGGCTGCCGTCGGTGCGGCGGGGGCATTGACCGGCCTGCGGTTGGGCGATGTCGCAGCGACGGCGCTCCTTTACGGGCTCGTCCCGGCGTACGCCGGGGTGGCGCTCGCGACCGTGGGGCACGCGGCGGTCGCTGTGGTGGCCCGCACCGTCGGGAACCCAGCGGTGGTCGACATCGACCTGTGGGCCGGTGCTGCAGGGGTGGTCGCCGGAGCGTCGCTCGCGTTGCTGCGGAGTTGGCGCCTCGCGCCCCAGAGCTCGGTGCCGGAGCTGTATGCGGGGGCGACGGTGGTGGGCTCCTTGATGGTGGCCTCTGGAGCGGGGCTCATCGCCTCTGGCATCGCCGAGCTCGCGCCGCGGGACAGCATCCACGCGGCCGTCGCGGTCGCGCTCACCGCCGCCGGCGTGGCGCTGACCGCGGCGAGGCACCTGTGGACCCGCCCGGTCCCGCGGGGCATCTCCTCGTGGTCCGGCATCGTGCTGCTGGTGGTCGCGGGTGGGCACGGCGTGTGGGGACTGCAGATGGTCGAGTTGCCGCTCGGGTGGTCTCTCGCCGCGGCAGTGCTGCCCGTGGCCGGGCTGGCGCTGCACGGCCTGCGCAGGCCGTGGGAGGGCAGCCTGCCCGCGACGGTGTTCCTGACGGCCGTAGTTGCGGCCCTCGTCATTGCGCTGGACGCATCCGTCGCGGCGGCGATGGCTGCCGCCGTGGCGTTCGCCGCGGCGGTCGCGTGGCTGCTGCGACGTCTCCCGTCGGCTCAGCAGCGGCCGGTGGCCGCCGGGCTCGTTCCTGCGGTGGCGTGGGGCGGGGTGTGCGGGCTGTGGACCGTCGTGGCCACGGTGGCGTGGGTGGCCAGCGCCGATGCGGTGCCTGACCGGTGGGTCGCGGCTACCGCCTGCGCGGCTGCCATCGCGCTTGCGTCCTCGCGTACGGGTCCCGCGCGAGCGGCGGCATCCTGGGCCGAGCCTTGGGGTGCCGCACTGCTGATTGCCGCGGTGCCGGGCGGTCTGGCGGCGCTCGCCGATGGCGTGAATCTCGAGCCCGCGTGGGCTACCGCGGGGGTGGGGATAGCGAGCGCATTGGTGATCGCGGCACTGTTGCCACTGTGGCGGCAACGGCTCGCGCGCCGCCTCACCCGTGTGGGGTCCGTCGCACTCGTCACGCTGGCGGGGGTCGCGGCGGTGCTGCGCTTGGCGGACGCCCGCGGGGACCTCGCGCCCGCGCTCACCCTGAGCCTGGTCGCTCTCGTGCTGTTGGCCCTCGCCTCTCGATGGTGGCCCCGGGCGGCACTCGCGCCTGCGGCTTTTCTTGCCACCATGATTGCTCCGGCCGCGGCCGTCCGGGGCGGGCTGGGCGACACCGCAGCGGTCGCGCTGATGGCGCTCGTCGCCGCCGCAGTCCTGACCGTCATGCTGCGCCTTCCGCTCAGGTGGCGGGCGACGGGCGCCGTCGGCGCCCTGCCCGCGACCTTCGCCGCCGCCGCCGCCACCCTGGTCGTGGTGCTGACTGCGGTGGCCGCCACGTTCTCAGGAGACCTCCACGATGTGGCCCTGGCATCACCGTGGTGGGCCCTGGCCCTGACGGTGGGGCTTGCCGCCACCGCCGACCGGTGGCGTCGGTTCGACGCCGGTGCGCCGCAGACCCGCATCGCCTCCGTCACTGGCGCGGTGGCTCTCGTGCTCACCGTGGTGGTGGCGACCCCGTGGCTCCCGAGCCTCACTGGCACCGCTACCGGCGTGGCGCTGGTACTGATGCCTCTTGTCGCAACGGCACTGGGCGCTGCGCTCGTCGCGTGGACGCTTGGGTGGCAGGACGAACTGGCGGCCGCGACGGCCCGCCGGGGATCCATCGCATGGGCAGTCATCGCGACGTTCGCGCTGCAGCAACACGTCAGCACCGAGACCGCTCCGTGGCCTGGCGGTGTGGCGGCGGTGGCCGGCGTGGCACTCGCGCTCGTGTGGGCGGCGCGCCGGTGGCCACTCGAGGCGTTGCCCCCGGCGGTGGCGCTGGTGACCCTCGTGCCGTTGGCGGTCGGCGCAGCGGTGGAGGCCCCGCTGATAGCGGCGGCGTGCGTCGCGGGTGTCCTTGTGGCCGTGAGCGCCTGGGCGGCACGTCGCCTCGCGCACACCGCACGGCGCGCGGTGTGGATTGGGGCCGCGCCGGCCGCGGCCGTCGTCGGCATCGCGGTGCTCGCCGCTGTCGCGTTGGCAGCGGCTGCGTTGGCGGCGCACGTGAGGGGCGACCTCCCCCTCGGAGTGCCGAGTGGGTGGCATGTGGGCGCGGTCGTGGCTGCATCGGTGACGGCACTCGCGTGGCGCGACGTGGCGTGGTTCCGCGGGTGGTTGCCACTGGGCGTCCTTGCCGTCGCGTCGGCGGCGCTACTGCCCGTGTGGGCGGCCGCGCTGCTCGGCCTAGCCGGACCGGCCCTGCTGTGGTGGGGGAGGCGGCTGGGCGCGGGGGGTGCGGCCGCGAGCGCCGCGTCTGGGCTCGCATTGCTGTGGGCAGTCGGCTCCGACGTGGCTCTCGCGGGCACCGCCGTGGGTGCCACCGTCGTCGCTCTCGCCATCGCGCAGGGATGGCGCACCGCCGCGCAGCCGTGGGGAGCAGTGGTCGCGCCGATCACGGCAGCCATCGCTGGCACCTTCGGCGCGCGTGCCATCGGCGTCCCTACCATCGACGCTCCGGTGGCAATGGGACTGGCGATGGCCACGGTGCTGGTGCTCGTCAGTGGCAGGTCCGCGCGGCTGCGCGACAACGTGGCGGCCACCGCGCTTGCCATCACCGTGGTCGTGCCGATGGTCGCCGCCAGCGTCCAGATGGCCGGTGTGACCCTGCTCTTGGCGGCCGCAGCGTGGTGGCGGCTCCGGTCGGCAGGACTCGCGTGGGCCCAGTGGATGTGCGCCGCGGCGGCCTCGCTCGGCACGGGGCTCATCGTGGCGGGTGCCGACATTCAGGTCATCGAGGCTTACACGGCCGTGCCTGCGGCATCGCTCCTGCTCATCGGGGCGCAGTGGATGCGGGAC
This sequence comes from Demequina sp., assembly GCA_046295115.1. GTDB lineage: Bacteria > Actinomycetota > Actinomycetes > Actinomycetales > Demequinaceae > Demequina. The sequence continues at coordinate 1,649 of JBKBNW010000059.1, read as the reverse complement.
AAGCCGCAGATGCGGTCGCTGACCGCGCTCGCGCCCGGGCTGACCGTGGCGCTCATCCCTAGTTACCTTGCGCTCGTGCTCGAGCCCAACGCGCTGGCACGCACCGTGGCGCTGGTCGCGGCCACGATTGTGTTGGCGCTCGCGGGTGTACGCCTGCGGTGGTTCGCTCCGATCCTCGGCACCGCCGTGACGGCGGTGGTGGTGTCAGTGCTGCAGATCGTCGTGGGAGCGAACCTGCTGGTGCGCTTGGTGGCGTTCGCCGTCGTGGGCTCGCTGCTGCTCGCGATCTCGTCGTGGTTCGAGCGGCTCAAGGAACTGCGGTGAGCATGCGCCCGGGTGAGTGTCGCGCCGTCGGCTGGGTCCTGCTAAAGTTGTCTTTCGCACCGCGCGGTATGACGTGCGCGGTGGCGAGCACCTCTAGCTCAATTGGCAGAGCAACTGACTCTTAATCAGTGGGTTCCGGGTTCGAGTCCCGGGGGGTGTACCAGACGCGAAAGGCCCGGTCCCGCAAGGGACCGGGCCTTTCGTCTGTCTCAAGCCGTCAGCTGGTGGCCAGCGCCCCGTCAGATGAGAACACCAGGCCCACGGCCACCTCACCGGTGGTGATGGCGGTCTTGGTCAGTGGGCCGCCGGCGTCGAGCGAGCGGAACTCCGCGACGCCGATGCCGTACGTGCTTTCGAGTCCCGGCTGGCAGAACGGCCGCTCGGGGCACTCGGGCGGGCCGCCCAGCACGACCGGGCCGCACGCCTCGGCAAGCTCCGACAGCGTTGTCACGCCGTACTCGTCGATGAAGCCCTGGGTGACGGCGAAGGCGTTCTGGTCCTGTGCATCGGCCGGGGCGCCGACGACGAGCCCCTGGGCCTCGGCCAGCGGCTCGAGCGCCGCGACCGTCTCCGTGATGTCGCCGGAGGCGACCACGTTGTCGATGTCGCCGTCGAGGAACTCTGCGAACGTCGCAGCGTACTCGGGCACGATGTGAATCTGGCCGCTGGTGAGCGCGGGCAGGTACGTCTCGCGGTTGCCGATCTCACGAACCTCGGTGTCGTAGCCGGCGTCGTCCAGCACCTCGGCGTAGATCTCGGCAAGCGTGATGTTCTCCGTGAAGTTCGCGGCGCCCACCGTGATGGTGCTGCCATCGCCGGTCTCCTCGACCTCGATGCCGGACTCGTCGAGCCACGCCTCGGCAACCTCCTCGGAGGTCTGGCGGTCGATGTCCACGGCCTTGTTGAGCGCGATCAGGCCCTCCGTGTCGAGGGCGGCGGAGACCGCGTCGAGGGCCGCGAGCACGTCATCCGTCGCGATGTCGGCGTTCAGCGCCGGAATGATGTTGTCCGAGTTCTGGAGCATCAGGTCGTCTTCGAGGACCACGAGCTGCTCGCCCGGCACGGGCAGGCACTCCTGAGCCGTCACGGCCCCGGCCGTAGGCTCGCCGGTGCCCCCGGTCGGGTCGACGACGTCACTGGGCGTGGGGTCCTCGCTGTCGCCGGAACTACAGCCGGCGAGCGTGAGTGACGCGACGGCCAGGGCCGCCAGGGTGGCATTGCGGATCCGCATGAGAGCTCCTCGTATCGGTGTCGATCAGGGTGAGCAACCATCCCGCTGTCCGGGTTGTTCCCGGCAGGACGTCTCTACCAGGCTAGGCGCAGTT
>JBKBNW010000058.1:0-11605 GCA_046295115.1 Demequina sp. | reverse complement strand
GCGGCGGGGACGCGGAGTCGGAAGCCGCCGCGGCTGCCCCGGGCGCGGACCCCTCGACCGCGGCCTGCGCATCCGCCAGTTGCCCGTCCCGGCGCAGCAGCAGCACGCCGCCCACCGGCGCCATCGCGGCGAACAGCCACCATTGCCACGCGTACGCCAGGTGTGGTCCCACCGACAGCGCGGGCAGGGGCACGGGGGCGCCGACCGGAGTCGCGAAGCAGCCGTCGGCGTCGCAGAACTCGCGCAGCATTCCGTACCCGGGGACCGGGTCGCCGGCGGGCGCGGGCAACTGCTCGGGTGTGATGCGCGTAATGCTCGCTCCCGCGCCCTTGCCGTCATCGGGCTCCCAGGCGCGGATCACCGACGTCACCGTCACCTGTTGGTTCGCGGAGAGGGAGGGCACGGCCGGGTCCTCGGTGGGCCCCGGCTGGCGAATCCACCCGAGGTCGATGAGGAACGACCGTCCGTCGTCCGTGTTCAGCCACGCGAGGTACTGCCACGCCGGGGTGCTCTCCACCGGGCGCGTGCGCAGCACCGTCAGCGAGTCCGGATCGAACGTGCCGGTTGCGGTCACCATGCGCCATTCGCCGCCCGGAGGCAGGTGCGCGGCGTCGACGGGAACGACGTCGCCCACGCGAACCGGATCGAGGTGCGCCGCCGCCTCGAAGGCCGCCAGCGCATCGGCCCGCTCGACGTGCCGGCCGTGCTGCCACAGACCCAGCAACGCCGCCACGCCCGCGACGACGAGCGCGATGACCATCGTCAGGAGGATGCGGGGGGCGCTGGGTCGGCGGGCAGAAGACACCCCACGATGCTAACCGTCTTGGACGCGCGTCCCGATGCCCCGGTCAGGCGGCTATTCGCGCTACCGTGGCGCCCATGACTCGACACGTCCTCGTCACCGGCGCGAACCGCGGCATCGGCCGCGCGATCGCCCAAGCCTTCGTCGCCGCCGAATACACGGTGAGTTCAATTCACCGCAGCGGCGAGCTGCCAGAGGGGGTTGACGGCGAGCAGGCTGACATCACCGACACGGAGGCTGTCAACGCCGCCTTCGATGCGCTCGAGGCACGTCACGGGCGCGTCGAGGTGCTGGTGGCGAACGCCGGCATCACGCGCGACGGGCTGCTCATGCGCATGTCCGACGAGGACTTCGAGGCGGTACTGAACACGAACCTCACCGGCACGTTTCGGTGTGTGCGCCGGGCCACCCAGTCGATGGTGCGCCAGCGGTTCGGGCGCATCGTGCTGGTCGGCTCGGTCGTGGGCCTGATGGGCAACCCCGGCCAGGTCAACTATTCGGCGTCCAAGTCCGCGCTCGTGGGTATGGCACGGTCGATCACGCGCGAGGTGGGCGCTCGCGGCATCACCGCGAACGTCATCGCGCCGGGGTTCATCGCCACCGACATGACCGACGAGCTGGGGGAGGCCCAGGTCAAGCAGTACGAGTCGAGCATCCCCGCCAAGCGGTTCGGCACCACCGACGACGTCGCGGCCGCGGCGCTCTACCTCGCCTCGGACGGCGCCAGCTATGTCTCGGGGGCCGTGCTTCCCGTCGACGGCGGCCTGGGGATGGGTCACTGACCTCTGCGGGTGAGGTGCCACCGCACCTCACCCGCCACCGGGACGTCAGGCGCGCGGCTCCGCGCTCTCCTCGTCGCCTGACACGTACGCCGGTGAGGCCACGGGCTGGTCGGCCTGGCGCCACCGCGTGATGGCTGCCATCAGGTGGTAGGTCACGAGCGCCGCCGCGGTTCCTAGCACGATGCCGCCGAACGTCATGTCGCCCGTGGTCCAGGTGTAGTCCGCCGCGCCAATGATCAGCGCGATACCCGCCGACATGAGGTTGACCGGATTGCCAAAGTCCACCTTGCCCTGCGCCCAGATACGGGCGCCGAGCACCGCGATCATGCCGAACAGCACCGTCGCGAGCCCGCCGAGCACTCCCGACGGGGTGGCGGCGATCAGCGCGCCGAACTTGGGGGACAGGCTCAGCAGGAGCGCGAACAGCGCCGCGAACCAGTAGGCCGCGGTCGAATACACCCGGGTTGCCGCCATGACGCCGATGTTCTCGGCGTAGGTCGTCGTGCCAGAGCCGCCGCCAAGGCCCGCCACGGTGGTGGCGACGCCGTCGGCGAGCAGGGCACGCCCCGTGACGGGGTCGAGGTCGTCCCCGGTCATCGCGGCGACGGACTTCACGTGCCCGATGTTCTCTGCGATCAGCACGAACAACACCGGCACGAACATGGCGAGCACCGACAGGTCGAACTGTGGGGTGTTGAACTCGGGCAGCCCCACCCAGGACGCCTCCGTCACGCCGGTCAGGTCGTACTCACCCCGCAGCGCGGCCACGAGGCATCCCACGGCGGTGCCGAGCAAGATCGAGAGCCGGCCCACGATTCCGCGGAACAGCACGGTGATGAGGACCACGGCGATTCCCGACACGAGCGCGGTGCCGAGCGACTCCTGCACCATGCCCCACGCTGCGGGCGCGAGATTGAGGCCGATGAGCATGACGATCGCTCCGGTGACCACCGGGGGCATCGTGAGCTCGATCCACCGGGTGCCGGCGATGTGCACCACAAAGCCCACGAGCGCGAGCAGCAGACCGGTCATGACGAGCCCGCCGAGTGCGACTCCCATGCCTCCTGCACCCATCGCGGCCGTGATGGGGGCGATGAACGCGAAGCTCGACCCCACGTAGGAGGGCAAGCGGTTGCCGGTGATGAGCAGGAAGAGCATGGTGCCGACGGCGGAGAAGAAGATGGTGGCGGTGGGCGGGAAGCCCGTCAGCACGGGCACGATGAACGTGGCACCGAACATCGCCAGCACGTGCTGCGCACCGATGCCGATGGTGCGTGGCCACGACAGCCGCTCACCCGGGCGTACCGCTCCACCCGGGGTGATGGACTTGCCATCTCCGTGCAGGGTCCAGGACATCATGCTCATCGGTGCTCCTCAGGTCGCGTGCCGCGCCCTCGTGCGGCTGGCGCACAATCTAGCGACTCTCGGGGCTGAGCGATAGGACCGCGGCCGCGTGCCCCTTGCGCAGTGGTGCAGCCGCTAGGCTTCGTGGCGAGGAGGAGAGACATACATGGGCATGCTCGAAGGTAAGAACATTCTGGTGACCGGCGTCCTCACGGAGGGGTCGATCGCCTTTGAAGTGGCACGGCTGTGCCAGGACCAGGGCGCGACGGTGGTGCTGTCCGGGATGGGCCGCACCCTCAAGATCACTCAGGCGATGGGCCGCCGACTGCCGGTCGCTGCGCCCGTGGTCGAGCTCGACGTCACGGACCCCGAGCACCTCGCGTCGCTCGCGGACCAGGTGCGCGAGCACGTTCCCCACCTCGACGGCGTGGTCCACTCGATCGGCTTCGCGCCGCAGTCGGTGATGGGCGGCAACTTCATGTCGGGCGAGTGGGAGGACGTCGCCACCGCGATGCACATCTCCGCGTACTCTCTCAAGGCGCTCGCGCAGGCCGCGCTGCCGCTGATGACTCAGGGCGGCTCGATCGTGGGGCTCACCTTCGACGGCCGCTTCGCGTGGCCGGTCTATGACTGGATGGGCGTGGCGAAGGCCTCGTTTGAGGCCGTGAGCCGGTACCTCGCGCGCGATCTGGGGCCGCTGGGCATCCGTTGCAACCTGATTTCGGCCGGGCCGCTGAAGACCACCGCGGCCCGCAACATCCCCGGATTCGACCAGATGGAGGGCGTGTGGTCCGACCGGGCGCCCCTCGGCTGGGACTCCGAAGCGACCGAGCCGACCGCTCGCGCCGTCACCGCGCTGCTGAGCGACTGGTTCCCTGCCACCACCGGCGAGATGATCCATGTCGACGGCGGCGTCCACGCGATGGGACAGTAGACACATGCCCACACTGATTATTGCCCGCCACGCCAAGGCCGAGGCCCCCGCGCCCGGCCTCCAGGACATGGACCGCACCCTCGCGCTCATCGGGCGCAAGGCCTCGACCAAGCTCGGCGAGGAGACCGCCGCGGCGGGGCTCACGCCCCAGTTGGCGCTGGTCTCGCCGTCCACCCGCACGCAGCAGACATGGAAGCTGATGTCTGCCGCGCTCAGCGGCTGCGAGGCGCGCTCCGTCGACGACCTCTACGAGACCGACGTCGAGGGTTTGGTGGAGGTTGTCCACTCCATCGAGGGCGTGGACACCGCGATCCTGGTGGGACACGAGCCCACGTCGTCCGCCGCGGCCGCATTCTTCGCCGGCAACGGCTCCGACACCAACGCCCTCAAGCGCGTCGCCCACGGGCTGCCCACAGGGACCGCCGCGGTGCTCGAGTTCGATGGCGCCTGGGCGGACCTCGGATCTCGGCAGGCACGCCTGACGGCAGTGCTGTCCGGCCGGGACGTCGGCTAAGTATCGGCCGACCTCGCGAGGACTTCGCCCGCCGCCCCGTCGCTGAGCCGAATGGTCGAGTGCACCGCGGCGCGACGCTCGGCGAGTGCCCAAACCCCCGAGCGGCGCTCGAAAACGTCGTAGTAGGTCCCCGCCGAGAGGCTGAACGATGCGTTCGATTGTCGTGTCAGCACCGCGACGTCCGAGCTGGCCGAGGCGCGGTCGGGCCCTGTCATGTTGATGAGGACGTTCGTCGTCCAGTGATGCATCTCCGGCTGAACGCCCCACTGGTACTCGATGGCGCTTCTGATCTGGTCGTGGCCCACGAAACGCGTTGAACCGACATCCCACGCTGCATCGGAGTGGAACGTCGAGAGAAACCCGTCCACGTCGTGCTTGTCGGCAGCGTGTGCGTACTGAGCGACGATGCGTCGCAGCGCGTCGATCGACTCGAGCCGGTCAAGGCGATCTAGGTGGTCCGCCTCGGTGCTCATGTGCCCATGCTTGCATGGCGGTCACAACCGATGAAGCCTCGGTTGGTCGGACCCCGCTTTGGTCGCGGTGGCCTTGAAGGTGGCCGCTACCGCTCGATGACGTCCAGGACTGCGTCGAGCCGCTCGGCGTTCACCGCGATGTCCGCCTGCTGCTGAACGACCGGCTTCGCGTTGAACGCGATGCCGAGGCCCGCCGCGGCCATCATGTCCAGGTCGTTCGCGCCGTCGCCCACCGCCACCGCATCGGCCGGCGAGATCCCTAACTCGGCGCAGAACTCGATCAATACGCGGGCCTTTGCCGCCCGGTCGATGACCGGACCTATGGTCCGGCCGGTGAGCCGCGCATCGGCTACTTCCAGGCTGTTGGCGCGGAATCGCTCGATGCCCAACTGCGCCGCGAGCGGCGCGACGACCTCCACGAAACCGCCGGAGACCAGGGCGACCGTCCAGCCTTCACCCTGCAATGTGGACACCAAGTTCTCGGCTCCCGGGGTGAGGCGGACCTCGGCGAGCACCTCCTCGAACACGGAATCTGGCACGCCCTCGAGAGTCGCCACGCGCTGGCGCAGAGACTCACCGAAGTCGATCTGGCCGCGCATCGCCGCATCGGTCACGGCAGCGACCTCGGCCTCCGTGCCCGCGCGCCTGGCGATGAGCTCGATGACCTCGGCGGTGATCAGCGTGGAGTCGACGTCCAGGACAATGAGACGTCGGGTCACCCCTTCACCACGGTGCCCTTGGGGACCACGGTGATGCCGGACTCGGTGACGGTGAAGCCCCGCTCGATGTCTGCCTGACGGTCGATGCCCACGCGCGCTCCCTCTTCGACGATCACGTTCTTGTCGATGATCGCGCGGTGTACCTGGGCGTGACGGTTCACGATGACGTGATCGAGCAGGATCGAGTCTGACACCGTCGACCACGAGTGCAGCCGCACGCCTGGGGACAGCACGGAGCCGGTCACGGTCGCGCCGGACACGATCACGCCGGGGGAGACCACCGAGTCGGCAGCGTGGCCGAGTCGGCCCTCCTCCGAGTGAATGAACTTCGCGGGGGGCTCGGTGATGAGCCCCTGGTGCACCGGCCACTCGTGGTTGTAGACGTTGAAGATCGGCTGCACCGCGATGAGGTCCATGTGGGCGTCGTAGTACGAGTCGATGGTTCCGACGTCGCGCCAGTAGTCGCGATCGCGGTCGGTGGAGCCCGGCACGTCGTTCTGGACAAAGTCGTAGAAGCCGCACGTGCCCTTGTTGACGAAGTAGGGGACGATGTCGCCGCCCATGTCGTGCTTGGAGTCCTCGTTGTCCGCATCGGCCTTGAGCGCCTCGAGCAGCGGGCCGACGGACGCGACGTAGTTACCCATCGACGCCAGCACCTCGTGGGGCGAGTCGGGCAGGCCCTCCGGGTCCGTGGGCTTCTCAAGGAAGGCCTTGATCATGCCGGGGTTGTTCTTGTCGATATCGATCACGCCGAACTGGTCGGCCATCTCGATCGGCTGGCGGATCCCCGCCACCGAGAACTCGGCGCCCGTCGCGATGTGCTTGTCGACCATCTGCGAGAAGTCCATGCGGTAGACGTGGTCCGCGCCCACTACGACGACGATGTCGGGCTGCTCATCCTCGATGATGTTGACGGTCTGGTAGATCGCGTCGGCACTGCCGAGGTACCAGTGCTTGCCGCGGCGCTGCTGGGCGGGCACCGGGGCCACGTAGTTGCCGAGCAGGGGGGACATGCGCCAGGTGCGGGCAATGTGGCGGTCCATGGAGTGCGACTTGTACTGCGTGAGCACGACGATGTGCAGGTAGCGCGAGTTCACCAGGTTGGACAGGGCGAAATCGACGAGTCTGAAGGTGCCTCCGAAGGGCACGGCGGGCTTGGCCCGGGCCGCGGTGAGGGGCATCAACCGCTTGCCCTCACCCCCGGCGAGGACGATGGCAAGTACTTTCGGCGCTGACATATCACCAGCATAAGCGCCACATCCGGTGGTTGTGGGGCGACGCGTCGAGCAAACCCGCACTACCGTGGGGTGATGCGAGCTGACATCCTCACCCGTGAATATCCTCCCCACATCTACGGCGGCGCCGGAGTGCACGTCACCGAGCTGGCCGCGGTTCTGGGCCAGCACATCGACGTCGAGGTCCGCGCCTTCGACGGTCCGCGTGACGAGCCCCATGTCACCGGCTACGAGGCGCTTGGCGGCGGCGTGGGCGACTCGTCTCTGGACGTGCTAGCACACAACCTGGCGATGGCGAAGGACTGCGAGGGTGCCGACCTCGTCCATTCGCACACGTGGTACGCCAACATGGCAGGCCACCTAGCGGCACGGCTGCACGGCATCCCGCACATCCTGAGTGCGCACTCCCTGGAGCCACTGCGGCCGTGGAAGGCGGAGCAGCTCGGAGGTGGCTACCGGGTCTCGTCGTGGATCGAGCAGACCGCCTACGAGGGCGCCGATGCGGTGATCGCGGTATCGGGCGGCATGCGCGACGACATCCTGCGCAGCTACCCGAATGTCGACCCCGGCAAGGTGCAGGTGATCCACAACGGCATCGACGTGGACGCGTGGGCGGCACCGTCGACGGATGAGGAGCGCGCGGCGGCGGATCAGGTGGTGGCCCGTTGGGGCATCGATCGGTCGCGGCCCGCCGTCGTGTTCGTGGGCCGAATCACGCGCCAGAAGGGCCTCCCGCACTTTCTGCGCGCGGTGGAGAAACTGCCGCCCGAGGTGCAGATCGTGCTGTGTGCCGGCGCGCCCGACACCAAGGACATCGCGGCCGAGGTCTCGGGGCTCGTGTCTACGCTCCAGGAGCGGCGCGACGGAGTGATCTGGATCGAGGAGCACCTCCCGCGGCCGCAGCTGGTCGCGGTGCTCGACGCGTGTACGGCGTTCGCCTGCCCCAGCGTCTACGAGCCGCTGGGCATCGTGAACCTCGAGGCGATGGCCGTCGGATTGCCGGTCGTGGCGACCGCAACCGGGGGCATCCCGGAGGTGGTGGTACCGGGCGAGACCGGCACCCTCGTGCCCATCGACCAGGTCAAGGACGGCACGGGGACCCCGACCGACCCGGAGGCGTTCATCGACGACCTCGCGAGCGCGCTCGCGGACATGGTGTCCGACCCTGAGCGGGCGAAGGCGATGGGCGCGGCGGGCCGCGAGCGGGCGGCGGAACACTTCTCGTGGGAGACCATCGGGGAGCGCACTTTGGACCTCTATCAGGACATCCTCGGATAGGCTCGTGCCCATGACTGAGGTGCTGACTCTCGAGGGTGTGAGCCTGCGCCGCGACGGCAATTCCATCCTGTCCGGCATCGACTGGACCGTGAATGCTGACGAGCGCTGGGTGGTGCTCGGCCCCAATGGGGCGGGCAAGACCTCCCTGGTGACGATCGCGTCCGCGCGGATGCACCCGAGCGAGGGCACGGTGCGGGTGCTGGGCGAGACGCTCGGCGAGGCCGACACCCAAGACCTGCGCACCCGTGTGGGTCTGTCGAGTGCCGCGCTCGCGGACCGAATCCCCGACGACGAGAGCGTGCGCGACGTGGTCATGACCGCGGCGCACGGCGTCACGGGACGCTGGCGCGAGGAGTACGACGCCGTCGACGAGGAGCGGGCCGATGCGCTGCTCGCCGCGTTCGGCATGAGCGGCTTCGCGGAGCGCGAGTTCTGGACCCTGTCTGAGGGCGAGCGCAAGCGCGTCCAGATTGGCCGGGCGCTGATGACCGACCCCGAGCTGCTGCTGCTCGACGAGCCGGCCGCGGGTCTCGACCTGGGTGGCCGCGAGGAACTGCTCGCCGCGTTGTCGGAGCTCGCGGGGGACCGTCGCTCTCCCGCCATGGTGATGGTGACGCACCACGTGGAGGAGATCCCCACCAACTTCACCCACGCCATGCTGCTGCGCGAGGGCGCAGTGGTGGCGAGCGGACGACTGCGTGACACGCTCACCTCGGTAAATCTCACCGAGGCCTACGGCATGCCGGTGCGACTGCACGCCTACGAGGGGCGCTGGACCGCCCGCCGCGGTACGCATTAGCCCTCGTTGATCGCTTGCGAGAGCGATTTCATCCCGGAGGACGATGCCGCGTGCACGACGTGCCTGTTAGGTTCGTGAACGGGAGGTAAGCCATGGAATCTTTATTCTGGTTCGTAGGAGCGATGGTGCTCGGCATCGTCGAAGTCTTCACGCTGGATCTGACGTTTGCGATGCTTGCTGGTGGAGCCATCGCAGGCGGTGCAGCGGCGTTGCTGGGCCTGCCCTGGTGGGTGTGCGTCATCATCGCGTGCGCAGTGGCGGCATTGCTGCTGTTCTCGCTCCGGCCCTTTTTGCTCCATTCGATCCGCGCCAAGGGTGCGGTGATCGAGACCAACGCGGCAGCGCTCGCAGGACTTGCCGGCCGCACCCTCGATGAGATCACCGAGTTTGCCGGCCGCATAAAGTTGGCCGGCGAAGTCTGGTCCGCACGTACTCAAGATGATGCCCCCGCGATCCCCGAGGGGGCCGAGGTCGTCGTACTCGAAATCAGGGGAGCGACGGCCATCGTCGCACCCGAGAAGGAGATATAGACATGGATGATCCAGTCCAGATTGCGATTGCAGTCGCGGCGGTCGTACTCGTAATCTTCGCCATCACCGCCATCGCCCGCGCGATCCAGATCGTGCCTCAAGCGGAGACGCGTGTTGTCGAGCGGCTCGGGCGTTACGCCCGCACGCTGCAGGCGGGCATGCACCTGCTCATTCCGTTCGTCGACCAGGTCCGTCAGAGGGTCGACATGCGCGAGCAGGTCGTGTCCTTCCCGCCGCAGTCCGTGATCACCTCCGACAACCTGGTGGTGGAGATCGACACGGTCATCTACTTCCAGGTGACGGACGCCCGCGCGGCTGTCTACGAGATCGCCAACTACATCGTCGGTATGCAGCAGCTGACGGTCACCACGATCCGTAACGTCATCGGCACCATGGACCTCGAGCAGACGCTGACGAGCCGTGACCAGATCAACGGTCAGCTGCGCAGCGTCCTGGACGAGGCCACCGGTAAGTGGGGCATTCGCGTGGGCCGTGTCGAGCTCAAGGCCATCGACCCGCCGGTGTCCGTCAAGGACTCGATGGAGAAGCAGATGCGTGCCGAGCGTGACCGTCGCGCCGCGATCTTGACCGCCGAGGGTGTCAAGCAGTCCCAGATCCTCACGGCCGAGGGACAGAAGCAGTCCGCGATCCTCAAGGCCGAGGGTGACGCGCAGGCCGCGATCCTCACGGCCGAGGGCGAGGCCCGCGCGATCCTTCAGGTGTTCGACGCCATCCACGAGGGTGACGCCGACTCGAAGCTGCTGGCGTACCAGTACCTGCAGATGCTCCCCGAGATCGCCAAGAACGAGTCGAACAAGGTGTGGTTTGTCCCCACCGAGTTCACCGGCGCGCTCAAGTCGATTTCGGCGGCCTTCGGGGCCGAGGAGGCTGTCGAGCCGCTCAAGCGCGACCCCGAGCGTGGGAAGGACCGCAAGTCCAAGATCACCTCGGCTCTCGTCGACCCCGCCGAGGCGCTGCGCCTGGCCAAGAAGGAGGTCGAGGACGCCACGTCCGACGCCACCGAGGCCGGCACCACGTCGGGACGGCCGTTCAACCCGAACGCCGAAAAGGGTCAGCAGTAACCTGATTTGCGAAGGCCCCGGAGCGCACAGCGCTCCGGGGCCTTCGCATGCCCGCTGTGCCCTTGTCCGCCCCCTCTCCCCGCCCCCTTCCCCGCCTTAGCGCCCCAGTGGGCGGCCAGTGTCGCCGGGCGGGGGTTGCATGATCCTGGCGGTCACTGAGTGTCGGTCAGGATCGGGGAAGATGGTGTGGTGATCACCGACCCCGCCGACCCCAGGCTCGACGACTACCGGGGGCTGACCGACGTGGCGCTGCGCCGCCGCATCGAGCCCGAGCGTGGCCTGTACATGGCCGAGGGCGCCAAGGTGATCGAGCGGGCGCTGGCCGCCGGGCATCGGCCGCGGTCGGTGTTGACGAGCGAGCGCTGGCTGGAAGGCATCCGTCAAGCCCTCGACGACGCCAGCATCGACGCCCCCGTGCACGTCGCCCCCGAGTCGGTGATGGAGTCCGTCACGGGCTACCAGGTGCATCGCGGCGCGCTCGCGGCGATGGAACGCCCCGCACTCCCATCTCTTGCGGAGGTCGCCCGCGACGCCCGCCGCATCGTCGTGCTCGAGGGGATCGTCGACCACACCAACGTGGGCGCGATCTTCCGCTCGGCCGCGGGGATCGGCGCCGATGCGATTGTGGTCGCCCCCACGTGCGCCGACCCGCTGTATCGCCGCAGCGTCAAGGTGTCGATGGGCACGGTCTTTCAGGTGCCGTGGACCAGGGCAGTCGAATGGCCAGGCGCCCTGGAGGAGCTCCGCGAGATGGGCTTCGTGGTCGCCGCGCTGGCCCTTGCAGACGATGCGGTGAGCCTCGATGCGCTCGCGGCCGCGGGCCACGAGCGGGTCGCGCTGGTGATGGGCGCGGAGGGCGACGGGCTTTCGCGCGCGGCCCTGCAAGCGGCCGATGCAGTGGTGACCATCCCCATGGCCGGGGGAGTGGACTCGCTGAACGTGGCTGCCGCATCGGCCGTCGCGCTGTGGGCGCTACGGCCCGCTGACTGATGCCTGCAGCCATGGGGTGAGATGCCTCGGACCGGTCGCGTCGAGACCAGAGTGGTACCGTTTACTTGTACCGCAGGGCCGAACGAAGGGTTCGTCATGTCCATCAGTGCAAGCGAGGCCCGT
>JBKBNW010000057.1:0-11661 GCA_046295115.1 Demequina sp. | reverse complement strand
GCGGAACGCACCGGTGAAGAAGATCCGGCACATGTGCACCATGATCGCGGCGATGAACAGCAGTGCCGACCAGTGGTGGATCTGCCGCATGAGCAGCCCACCGGGGACCTCGAACGAGGTCACGAGCGTGGACTCATAGGCCTTCGTCATCTCGACACCGTGCATGGTCTCGAACGGACCCTCGTAGTGCACGGTCTCCATCGAGGGCACGAAGAAGGCGGTGAGGAACACACCCGAGATCAGCAGCACCACGAACGAGTACAGGGCGATCTCGCCCAGCATGAAGGACCAGTGGTCCGGGAACAGCTTGCGGGCGAAGAACTTGACGAAGCCGCCGATAGACGTGCGCTCATCGACGTAGTTGGCGGTGCCGGCGGCGGCGGTGTTCAGCTTGGCGCCCATCAGCGGGTCCCCTCCTCGGCTGCGGCGTCATTCCCGCCCTTGAGGCGGTCCCAGTACGAAGAACCAATGGGCTCGTCGAAATCGGCCTTGGCGACGATGTATCCGTCGTCATCGACCGCGATTGGCAGCTGGGGGAGCGGTCGCTTGGCGGGCCCGAAGACCACCTTCGCGCCGTTGGCGACATCGAACGTCGACTGGTGGCACGGGCACAGCAGGTGGTGGGTCTGCTGCTCGTATAGCGCCACTGGGCATCCCACGTGGGTGCAGATCTTCGAGTAGGCGACGATGCCGTCGAACGACCAGTCCTCACGGCCCTCCTGGACGTTGAGGTCCTTCGGGTCCAGCCGCACCAACAACACGACGGCCTTGGCCTTCTCGTTCATCATGGCGGCGTGATCGAGCTTGTCAAGCCCGTCAGGGATCACGTGGAAGACGGAACCGATCGTGACGTCGGCAGCGCGAATGAGCGCGCCGTCGGGGTCGCGCGCGAGCCGTACGCCAGGGCCCCAGATGGTGTGGCGGAACTTCGAGACATTCCAGTCGCCGCCCATGTTGCCGATCTGGGGAACCAGGACGGACAGGGGGGCGATGGCAAGTGCGGTGATGAGCGTGCCCTTAAGCAGCCCGCGGCGTTCCACGCCGGCAAGACCGGAGTCCTCTGCGCCATCCTTGAGGTTCTGGATCGCGCCCGCACGGCCCTCATCCGAGCTGCGCATTTCGTGCCGCTCTTCGACCATCTCGTGGTCGCGCATCAGCGTCTTGGCCCAGTGGATCGCACCGAGGCCAATGCCGATCATTGCGAGGAAGACGCCCAGACCGATCCACATGTTGATCTGCTGGATCGCGCGCACGTCGTTGCCGTCGCCGATGTCGAGGGTGAAGTACGCCCACAGCGCGAGGACGGTGCCGATGATAGATACCGCGAACAGCACGGCGGTCTGGCGCTCGGCGCGCTTGCTCGCCTTCTTGTCAACGTCGGCGCGCCGCGGACGGTGATGCGGAAGCCCGGGGTTGTCGTGCCCGTTTGCCGACGTGAGGTCGGAGTAGGGGGAAGAGTTCTTGTCGGGGGCGCTCATGAGGAACGGGCTCCTACCCAGATGGTGCTGGCGATGATCAGTCCGAGCAGCACGAGCCACGCCCACAGGCCTTCGGACACGGGTCCGATTGAGCCCAGGCTGAGTCCGCCGGCGGAGCCTTGGTTCTGGAAGTCGATGTAGGCGATGATGTCGCGCTTGGTCTCGGGGGTGATATTCGCGTCGTTGAACACGGGCATCGACTGCGGTCCCGTCAGCATCGCCTCATACAAGTGGGTGGGCGTGGTGTTCAACACGGAGGGCGCGAACTTGCCCTGGGTGAGGGCTCCGCCGCCGCCGATGGAACCGTGGCACATCGCGCAGTTGGTGCGGAAGGCGAGCATGCCGTCCGCGGGGTTACCCAGTGCAGGGTCAACCTGCTCTGCGGTGGGAATCGCCGGGCCTGCGCCGAGCGAGGCCACCCATGCGGCGAGCTGGTTGATGTCGTCCTGGGTGAACTGCGGTGCCTTGGCAGGTGCCTGGGGCCCCGAGGCCTGCATCGGCATGCGGCCAGTGCCGACCTGGAAGTCGACCGACGCCGCCCCGACGCCTACGAGCGACGGCGCGACACCGTCCTGGCCCTGAGCGTCCAGACCGTGGCACGACGCGCAGTTGGCGGCGAAGAGACGCTGACCCGCGAGCACATCTTCCTGTGTGCCCTGGGTCGAAGCAGTAGCGGAGCCGGACGCGGACAGCGCGGCGATGCCGGTGATGAGAGCGAGCAGCGCCAACACGAGCAGCAATGGCGCTGACCGGTGATGGCGCCGACGGGCAAGAGTATCCATGGACATCCCTACTGGACCACGTAGATGACGAAGAACAGGGCGATCCAGACGACGTCGACGAAGTGCCAGTAATAGGACACGACGATGGTCGTGGTCGCCTCGTGTGTGCCGAACTTCTTGGCGACGAACGATCGCCCGAGCACAAACAGCATTGCTAGTAGTCCGCCCAGGACGTGCAGTCCGTGGAAGCCTGTCGTGAGGTAGAAGACCGAGCCATAGGGACTTGAGGAGATCGTCAGCCCCTCTGACACCAGCACCGCGTACTCATAGACCTGGCCGGCGATGAACACCGAGCCCATGATGAACGTCAGCACGAACCACTCGTGCATTCCCCAGGCGCGGAAGTTCCAGATGGAACCAGTGCGGCGGCGCTGGTAGCGCTCGGCCGCGATCACGCCCGCCTGAGCGGTGAAGGAGGACAGCACCAGAATCGCAGTGTTCGCACTTGCGAACGGCACGGTGAGGAGCTGGGTCTGTTCGGCCCAGATTTCCGGAACCTGGGCTCGGAGCGTGAAGTACATCGCGAAAAGACCCGCGAAGAACATCAACTCGGAACTGAGCCAGACGATGGTTCCTACGGCTACCTGGTTGGGGCGCGTCGCATGGATAGGTGACGGCACACTCGTCGTCGCGTGGGACATGCGACCTATTATTGCGTATGACTTAGGTCCTAGACGCCACAACTCGCGAGATCAGTGAGGTGTGGCTGCGCGGGCCGCGAGAGCCTGGCGCGCTTCATGCCAGAATGGTCGCTATGAGTGACGTGGCCACGCGCAAGGACGATGCGGTGGCGCCTGCGAAGGCGCGCATCCTGCTATATAGCGACGACCGGAATGTGCGGGAGAAGGTGCGCTTCGCGTGCGGCTCCACTACCCATGGTCGCGTTATCGAGTGGACAGAGACCGCGACCCACGCCGGGGTGATTACCCAGATCGACTCCGCGCGCTTCGATCTGCTCATTCTCGACGGGGAAGCCGCGAAGTCAGGCGGTATGGGCCTGTGCCGACAGATCAAGCATGAACTGTACGAGTGCCCGCCGATCATGCTGCTCGTCGGGCGAGCGGGCGACGCATGGCTCGCGACGTGGTCAGAGGCGGATGCCGCAGTGGCGCACCCGCTTGATCCCTTCGCGGTCCGCGACACCGTGGATGGCTTTTTCGCACCCGTCGAACAGGCCTCCTGATCCGTCTCGCCTTGAGGAGGCACCGTGGCCACTCTGCAGGATCTGCTTTCTAGGCTCGTCGAGCATGAGGACCTCACGGCGGAGGAGACCGCGGACGTGATGAACTCGGTGCTCACGGACACCGCCTCGCCGGTAGCCATGGGCGCCTTCCTTGCTGCCTTGCGCGTCAAGCGCGAGACTCCGACCGAGGTCGCCGGGCTCGCCAAGGCGATGCTCGACCACGCCGTGCGGTTCGAAGTGCCCGGCCGATGCGTCGACATCGTTGGCACCGGCGGCGACGGTGCCCACACGGTGAACATTTCTACGATGGCGTCGATTGTGATCGCGGGCGCCGGGCTCACCGTCGTCAAGCACGGCAACCGCGCCGCCACCTCAAAGTCGGGCAGCGCGGACGTGTTGGGCGCGCTCGGCGTGCGGCTCGATCTCCCGCCGCAGCGCGTGGCCGAGCTCGCGACCGAGGTGGGCATCACCTTTTGCTTCGCCCAGGTGTTCCATCCGTCCATGCGGTTTGCGATGCCGATCCGTAAGGAACTGGGAGTACCGACGACGTTCAACATCCTTGGCCCTCTCACCAACCCGGCCCAGCCCGCAGCGACGGCGATTGGTTCGTCGAGCCTGCGGGTGTCGCCGGTGATTGCGGGGGTTATCGCCCAGCAGGGCCGTGAGGCACTCGTGTTCCACGGGGACGACGGCCTCGATGAGCTAGCGCCCACGGGTGCCGCGACCGTGTGGGAAGTGCGCGGAGGCGGCGTCACCGAGCTCCGCTTGGACCCCGTCGCGGATTTGGGACTCACTCCCATCACCATCGATCAATTACGCGGAGCGGACGCCGACCACAACGCGGAGGTGGCACGGCGCGTGCTCGCAGGCGAGCGCGGAGCCGTGCGAGACACGGTCGTGCTCAATGCCGCATCTGGGCTGGTGGCGGACGCCACCCTGCCCGGGACCGCATCTGGCACCATCGCTGAGCGGTTCGGCGCCGCAATGACCGTTGCAGAGCAGGCGATCGACTCCGGCGCCGCCGCGGAGGTCCTGGACCGCTGGGTCACTGCCACTCAGTCGTAAAACAGCCGTCGTCACGTAGACCGTTTCGACTCCATCTGCCAGGCCAAATGCCTCCGTGAGGCTCATTTGCTCGCGCAACTTTCGGAGCGTTCTCGGCCACAAACGCGGTTCGAGCAGTCCGCGTGGATATCGTTTTCGCACCGACCCGCTGTGGGGCCGGCGCGCGAAGATGCGCGCACGCGCCTTGTGGCGGAAGCCGTCTCGATCGCGCAAAGGAGCGCTCGTATGCGTCTCACAGTTCGTCCAGTCGCCGCCGCAACATCCTTGGCGGCCATCACCCTTGGGTCAATCGCGTTGATACCCGCGTTCGCGCCTCCCGCAAACGCGGCCGTGACCACTGTCATCTCCGAAGACTTCGAAGATGGAACCATCGGCCAGTTGTGGCCAAGCGGATTCACGGGGTTCGAGGCGGAGGACTTCATCGCGGATCCCGACGACGACGACAACACCGTGCTCGCCTTGACCGAGCGCACCGCCAACTACTTCTCGGTATCGACGCCGGGCTCGGGGGAGCTCCTAGAGGTTGGCGAGACCTACACCGTCAGCATGCGCGTACGGCTTGGTGCCGCAGCCGAAGGCGCGCAGACGGTCGCTATTGCGAATAACGCCAACTACGCGACCATCAGCGGCGCGCAGGCGAGCGCAGAGGTCACGGCGGCGGAGTGGACCAGTCTCGAGGGCACCTATACCCCGAGCACAGCCAACAGGACCGTTTACCCGGTTGCCGACGCCGGCGTCGACCTGCTCGTCGACGACTTCGTGGTCACTACGGGCACCGAGGACGGCGGCGATGGTGACGGTGACGGCGGAGCGGTGCTGTGCCCGCCTGTGGGTGAGGTGCTGGCGACGCACGGGTTCGAGGCCGGCACCGACGGATGGCAGCCTCGTGGAGGCACGGCCGTGGTGTCGGCTGCCGAATCGCGCACCGGCGATCAGTCCCTGTCCGTAGCGGGACGCACACAGAACTGGCACGGCGCTCAGTTGCCGGTGGCGTCCGTATTCACTGAGGGCAGTTACACCGTCTCGGCGTGGGTCAAGCTCCCTGAAGGAGCGGCGGCCGCCACGACACTCAAACTGACAGTTCAGGGCAACGACGGCACCGAAGACACCTACGACGCGATCTCGGCTGAGACGTCGTCCGACGGTAGCGAGTGGGTGAACTTGTGCGGTCAGTACACCGTGGTGGCCGGCATCGCACCGTCCGTGCTCTACGTTGAGGCCGCGAACCCGACTGCCAGCTTCTTCCTCGATGACGTGCAGATCAGTGGAGGGGGCGGGGCAGCTGAACCCGAGCCCTGCGTTCCGAGCCCCCAGACCCACACCTCGATCGATTTCGAGGACGGCTCGTACGGGCCGTGGCTCGCGAACGCGGAGGGCGCCATTGAGATTGTCGATGGTGACGACGGCAAGGTCCTCCTGATCGACGGCAGCGTGCCCGCGCACAATGGCTTCCAGTCGCAACCCGGCGCACTCGAGTCGGGTGTCGAGTACACCATCAGCTTCGACGCAAGGACCTCGGTGGCCACCAGTGTTCGGGCCGTCGCCAATGAGACCGGCGCCCCCAATGAATACGAGTGGGTGGGCAACACCGCAGTTGCTGCCGACGTATGGACTGAGGTGCGCGGCTCGCACATCTTCGGCTCCAATGCCTCCACGGCTCGTTTCTACCTGCAGTCCGACGCGAGCGCAGACTACGAGGTAGACAACCTCCTGATCACCTACCTCGGTGGTTGCGACGACAGCTCGGGCCCGCCGCCCGGCACTGTCGCGTTCTCCACGGACTTTGAGAATGGGTCGCTTGACGGATGGCAGTTGCGCGACAGCGGCTGGGATGAAGAGGACGAAGGTGGACCGCTTCCGGGCACGCCCACCGTCGAACTCTCGGAGGAGGAAGCCGCGAGCCCCACCCACTCCGCGAAGGTGTCAGCACGCAATTCGCAGGGAGACGGCATCCGGTACGAGGTCACCGACGTTCTTGAGGCAGGTACCCAATACGAGGTGACTGCATCGTTCAAGTTCGCGCCGGGCCAGACCCCGGGCAAC
Source organism: Demequina sp. (assembly GCA_046295115.1). Taxonomy (GTDB): domain Bacteria; phylum Actinomycetota; class Actinomycetes; order Actinomycetales; family Demequinaceae; genus Demequina. Next base: position 5,110 of record JBKBNW010000057.1, on the reverse strand, counting down.
ATCTGGATGTCGCTGCAGAACGGTCCGTCGACGTTCAACACGCTGGCTCAGTTCGGCAACGTGTTCTCGAACTCTGAGTGGACCACCGTGACCGGCTCCTTCACGATGCCGTCCGTCGCGGAAGGCAACCAGGCGTGGCTGTACTTCGAGACCGCCTGGGACGGCGGTGCGAAGGGCAACACGTCCACCTTCTATGTGGATGACATCAGCGCCGTGGTTCCCGCACCGCCCGTGGTGCAGGACCTGACGCCAATGAAGAACACGGTGCCCTTCCCGCTGGGCGTGGCCATCGACTCCCGCGAGACGGTGGGTGCTCCCGCTGAGCTGCTGCTCAAGCACTTCAACCAAATCTCGGCTGAGAACTTCATGAAGCCCGAGGCTTGGTACAACGCTGCTGGTGAGTGGGCGCCGAACGCGATCGAGATCGACTCGCTCATGGACTTCGCGGTCGCCAATGACCTCGGGGTTTACGGTCACGTGCTTGTCTGGCACAGCCAGACGCCGGCATGGTTCTTCCGCGATTCTGCGGGCCAGCCGCTCACAACCTCGGATGAGCACAAGGCGCTGCTCAAGGGCCGCATGCAGACCCACATTGACAATGTGGTCGAGTACTTGGCCCAGTGGGGCGACTACGGTGCCGGCAACCCTGTCGTCGCGTTCGATGTGGTCAATGAGGTGATCGACGACTCAGCGGCCTACGCCGACGGCATGCGTCGTTCCGAGTGGTACCGAATCCTCGGCGAAACCTTCGTCGACGACGCGTTCCACTACGCCAAGGAAGCCTTCGGCAACCACGGTTCGGATGAGGCAGTCAAGTTGTACATCAACGACTACAACACTGAGCAGTCGGGCAAGCGCGGGCGTTACCTCGCGCTCATCGACCGCATGCTCGAGCGTGAGACACCCATTGACGGCATCGGCCACCAGTTCCACCTGAACCTGGCCTTCCCCGTAAGTGCGCTCGAGGACGCGATTGTCGATGCACGTGGTCGAGGCCTGAGTCAGGCAGTGACCGAGCTCGACGTGACCACCGGCACTCCGATTTCCGATGCCAAGTTCATCGACCAGGGCTACTACTACCGGGACGCCTTCAATATCTTCCGGACGTACGAGCAGGAGTTGGACTTCGTCACTATCTGGGGTCTTGTCGACACCCGCTCGTGGCGCAACGACAACGGCGGACCGCTGGTCTTCGACGGTGGCTACCAGGCCAAGCCCGCGTACTACGGAATTGTCGAGGGATCAGGGACCGAACAGCCCCTGCCCCCGCGCACCCGCACCGCGAATGCATTCGCGGGTTCGGTCGAACTCGACGACGAGGCCACCTCTTCCCCCGTGTGGGAGCGGCTCCCGCTGCTCCCCGTCGACGGGCAGGGTAACTTCCAGTTCCGCTGGGCCGAGGACCACCTGACGGTGTTCGTCTCCGCGGACGACTCCACGGTGGACGCCACCGACGGTCTCGAGTTCACGCTGGACGGCACTGAGTACGCCGTCTCACGTGGTGGAGACGGTGACGTCGATGCGGTCGTGACCGAAACAGATGGGGGCTACGACGCTGTCGTGCACCTCCCCCTGTCCGGTGCGGCTGAGTCCGACACGATTGAATTCGATGTGCGCATCGTGGATGGCGCTCAGACCTTCGGTTGGAACACTCCAGGCGCGAACGGCTCGGTGACGTTGGTGGAGCCGCTGTCGTACCTGGAGATTCCGCGAGCGGAGAGCTTGCCCGTGATCGATGGCGAGGCGGACGCAGTCTGGTCCGATGCGCCGATGGTGACCACGGACAAGATCGTTTCCGGTGGAGGCGCCGCTCCCGGCGAGTTCTACACGCTGTGGAGTGACAACACGCTCTACCTCTACGCGGAGATCCCGGATCCCAGTGTTGACGTCTCGGGCTCGGACCCGTGGACGCAGGACTCGGTGGAGATCTACGTGGATGGGGGCAACTTCAAGAACGGCTCCTACCGTTACGACGACATGCAGGTGCGGATCAACGCCGACAACGTGGTCTCGTTCGGCGCCGGTGACGAGGGCTTCCAGGCCAACCGCATCGACTCGGCCACGAGCCGGATCGACGATGGTTGGGCGGTCGAGGTGGCGATCTCGCTGCTGGAGTACGGCGGCGAGGGTTCCTTCCAAGGCGTCGACTTCCAGATCAACGGTGCCGCCAACGGAGCTCGCCACACCATTCGCAACTGGGCCGACCCGACGGGAGCCGGCTACCAGTCGACTGCTCGCTGGGGCGTCGCGCAGCTGGTCGAGTCGGTCGATGGTGAGCCTGGTGGACCGGGTCAGCCTGGTGGACCGGGTCAGCCTGGTGGACCGGGTCAGCCTGGTGGACCGGGTCAGCCTGGTGGACCTGGCGACGCTCCGCTGACCGAGGACGAGGTCCGCGACAGCGACGACGGCGGGATCGACGCTCCGGCGACGGCTCGTCGGGGCGAGACGATCACGGTGGGACTCGGATCCGCGAATGCGGGTCAGGCAACGATGACCTACCTGTACTCAGAGCCCACGTTGATCGGTCAGTCGATCGCCAACGCGGATGGTGACATCCGGGTGACGATTCCGATGGACGCGGCCTTGGGTGAGCACACACTCGCGGTCTACACCGCGGATGGAGAGCTCATCGGCTGGTCGACGCTCACGGTGCTCGCGGTTGATGGCTCGCTGTCAGACACGGGTGCCGAGGGTTACTTGCTGCCGGCGAGCATCGCTCTCCTCCTGATGCTGGCGGGTAGTGCGCTGGTGATCCGACGTCGGAACGCCTTGATGGCCGACTGACAAGGGACAGCCAACGCCATTGGCACCGCACGGGGGTGACGGTGTCAGCGCCGCTCCGGCCCGACTCTCGAGTCGTGGTCGGAGCGGCGGGCGTGCACCCAGTGTCGATACCGACCGGCACCGGTCACGGGCGACGCCCATTCCCCATCGACGTACAACAGCCGGGTGCCCGGGCGTTCGAGCCAGCGAAGCACGAGTTCTTGCTCTTCAACCAGGGGAGCGGTGAGTTCGAGCGTGTCCCAGTGCCCGCGAAGTGTCTGTGCCGCATCCCACACGCCGGCCTCCACACGCCGCGACCCCGCGAGCGCTCCGTGCGCCACGGAGACAATCTCCCAGGCCTCGTCAACGCGTTGCACCGCCACGAGGCGGCACGCACGCAGGGCGGCGAGCCGATCGCGCCGCATCGCGCCGTCGACGAGAGCGCTCAGTGCGTCACGGAGCTGACCCGCGCGCTCGTACTCCAGCCGCTCGGCGTGTACTGCCACCTCCCGCCGCATGGCCTCCACCACGACCGATACGTCCCTGTCGAGCGCGTGGCGGGCGGCCTCCGACGTGACGTCGTAACCGGAGTCCGCGCCACGCACGCACGGCGCGGCGCACGTGCCGAGGTCCTTCAGAATGCACGAGTGAGCCCCGGCGCGCGGCACGATCGTGAGCCGGGTGGTGCAGGTGCGCACCCCCATTGCCTGCTCGACGGCTCCCGCCGCGAGGCGGGCGTCGGCTGCCGAGCGCATCGGCCCTAGCCATGCCGGGTCGCCGTGGGATGATCGCGCGACGGATAGCCGCGGGTACCGCTCGTCGGTGAGCCGCAGCCACGCGGTCTTCTCGGGCCGGCTTGACCTGCGGTTGTAGCGCGGCCGCCACTGATCGATCATGCGCACCTCAAGCACGTTCGCTTCGAGTTGGGTGGGACACACCACGGTGTCGACGTCCACGGCGAGCTCGAGCATGTCGCGAATGCCACGGCGGGCTTCGCCGCGCGTGAAGTAGGACTTGACGCGGGAGCGAAGGTTGCGAGACGTGCCGACATACAGGCGCTCTCCTCGCGGGCCACGGAAGGTGTAGACGCCCGGCTTGGCTGGCACCCGGTCCGCCATAGTGGCCTTGCGCCTGAGCGTGGTCGGGACCGGGTTGCGCAGGGTGTCCAGGTCCTCGCGGTGGGTGATGCCAAAGGCTGCGAGGCGCTCGAGCATCCCGTGCAGCACCTCGGACGTAGCGCGGGCATCCTCGAGTGCGCGGTGGTTCGGCGTGACGCGGGTGCCGAACACCCGCGCAAGCGTGGCGAGCTTCTTGTTGGGCGCCTCTTCTTTGGTGGTCGCGCGACGCGCAAGCGTCACGGTGTCGACGATCTCCGGCGCGGGCCACGCGTAGTCGTGGCGACGGCACGCCTCCTTCAAGAACCCCACGTCGAAGCGTGCGTTGTGTGCGACGAGCACGGCGTCGCCGAGGAACTCGAGAAAGCTCGGCAGCACTTGGGCGATACGCGGGGCTGCGACCACCATCGCGTCCGTGATTCCCGTCAGCGCAACGATGAACGGCGGGATGGGGCCGCCGGGGTCCACAAGGGTCTGGAACTCGCCGATCACTTCGCCGCCGCGGGTCTTGACCGCGCCGATTTCGGTGATCTCGCTCTCCCGCGGTGAGCCTCCAGTCGTCTCGAGGTCCACCACCACGAAGGTGGTCGCCGACAACGGCTCGCCGATCTCCACGAGACTTCCCTGCATGGCCACTGTCATGGGGCTCACGCTACGCCCGCCGTATGACACGGCAGGCGCGGGTACTGCGAGCAGCGATGATGCTCCTATGCCTGTCAACTTGAGTTGAGGGCGAGCATTCGTTTGGTGGGGGCCGAGTCGGGTTGGTGAGTGAGCCAGTCCCTGTAGCTCTGTGCGAGGTTATCGTCGCGGAGCTTGCCGCGTTCGAGCCGCGAGATCGTGATGGGCCAGTGGCCGAAGTGGCGGCCGGCGGTGTCGAGAGTGATGGCTTTCGACACGCGCAGGGGGCGCAGGTCGGTGTTGTCGGGCACTGGCTTGGGATGGGTGAGCAGGTGCCAGACTTCGCGGGCGATGGCGCGTTTGAGGCAGCGGAGGATGTCCTTGGCTGTTTTGCCTTCGGCGGTGCGGCGTTGGACGTAGTCGCGGGTGCGGGGCTCGGCTGACATTCGCACGAGCGCGATGGTGTGGAGCGCGCGGTTCGCGTCGCGGTCGCCGCCGCGATTGAGGCGGTGCCGGTTGGTTTTGCCCGAGGACGCCGGGATGGGTGCGACGCCGCAGAGAGCGGCGAAGGCGGCTTCGGAGTGCAGCCGCTGGGGGTTGTCTCCGGCGGT
>JBKBNW010000056.1:0-11776 GCA_046295115.1 Demequina sp. | reverse complement strand
GTGTCGCATGACAGACGTGGTCGCCACCGACCTTCGCCAGCGCGTCGACCTGGCCGCCGCGATGCGCGCCGAGTCCCGCAAGGCCACAGTCCGCGCGCTGCGGACCTCGGTCCTCACCTTCGCCGCGACCATCGTCACTGTGCTGGCGCTGTGGCAGGGCGCGCTGCTCGTGTTCGGCCTGTCGCCATTCGTGGCGAAGGGGCCGGTGGACGTGTGGCGGTTCCTGGTCACCGCGCCTGACGCCGCGGACAACCGCGCGGAGGTGGGCGGCAACCTCGCGGTCACCATCGGCGACGCGGTGATCGGGTTCAGCGCGGGCCTACTGATCGCCGTCGTCGTGGCCGTGGTGTTCCAGCTGTCCAAGGGTGTCGAGGCGGCGCTCATGCCCATCGCGCTGCTGCTGCGCACCGTGCCGCTGATCGCATTCGCGCCGGTGGTGATCCTGATCTTCGGCCGCGGGGTGTGGACCACGGCGGTCATGGGCGGCATCGTGGTGCTGTTCCCGGCACTCGTGAACATCGTCTACGGGTTGGGATCCGCGTCGCCACAGATGCTGGACGTCGTCAAGGTCTACGGCGGGTCGTCCCTGACGGCGCTGCGCAAGATCGCCATGCCGGCCTCACTGCCCGCGTTCTTCGCGGCGGTGCGCATCTCGGTTCCGGGCGCGATCACCGGCGCGCTACTTGCCGAGTGGCTCGCGACCGGCGGGGGAATCGGCGGCGTCATCAACGGCTACTACGCGCAGGCGCGGTTCACGCACATGTGGGCCTCAGTGGTCGTCGTGACGGCCGTCTCGCTGGTGCTGTACAACGTCATCCAGATCATCGAGAACACGGTGTTGGCGCGCATGGGGATGGGCCAGTCGGCGCAGGTGTAGCGCGCCGCACAACGGACCGGGGGGTCCGCAAGCGCCCAGGTCGGCCACGACGGCCGGCCTGGGCGCGACCGCTACATGGCCTCGACGGCGGGGGCGCGTCCGACTGCGGGCATCACCACGTTCGCGCCACACAGCACCACGCCGATGCGCGAGCCGGGTTCGGGCGCCCAGCGCCCCGTGAGCAACGCCGCGAAGGGTGCGGCGACCCCAGGTTCGACCACCACGCGCAGCAGCCTCCACAGCCTGGCTTGGGCGTCGAGCACCTCGTCGTCCGTGAGTACCACCGACTCCGCTCCGGCGCGCGACAGGGCGGCCCACGGTACATCGCCGATGCGCCTCGCACCCAGGTGGTCGGCGGCGACCCCGGACACGGGCACCGTCACGGGCGTGCCCGCCTCGACGGCGGCCGCGTAGGAGGCCGTGCCGACCGTCTCGCAGCCGATGATGCGAATGCGGTCTCCACACCACGCTGCGGCGCCGCCGGCGAGCCCGCCGCCGCCCACCGCGAGCATCATCGCGTCCAGGTCGCGGCCGCTGGATGAACGGTCGTCCTGATCGAACTCCATCGCGACGGTGCCGGCGCCGGCCATGACGACGGGATCGTCGAAGGCCTCGATGCTGGTCGCGTCGTGCTCCGCGAGGTACTCCTTCGCCGCGTCAAGGGCGTCGCCGTAGGTGACGCCGATCGAGTGGACCTGAGCGTCGAGGCTCAGCAGCCGCTCTACCTTGGAGGGGTTCGCGGTGGTGGGCACAAAGATATGGGCCTCGTGGCCGAACTCGCGGGCCGCGTAGGCGACCGCTGCGCCGTGGTTGCCGCCGGACGCTGCGACGATCCCGGTGGGGGCGATCGGCTGGGTCGCCACGTAGTGGGTGGCGCCGCGCGCCTTGAACGCGCCGGTCACCTGGAGGAACTCGAGCTTGAACACCAGGGTCGCGTCGATGCCGAGCGTGGTCCCGTCGATCTCGATGAGGGGGGTGCGACGCACGTGGGCGGCGATCGCCTCACCGGCGCGGGCAATGTCCTCGGGGGTCACAAGTGTGGTCACGCCACCAGTGTGCCGTGCCGAGCGTCCAATATCCCGGGACCCGCGCATCGGCCGTAGGTCAGCCGCCTTGTGCGGAGAAGTGCATCCAGTCCTCGCGGCCGTGCCAATGCCCGCCCCACGTCCAGCCGATCTCCTCGAACGCGTCGTACACCACACTCGGGTCGTAGATCATGCCCGCGCGCTCCCAGCCGCGATCGAGGTAGGCCTCGGACAGCTCAGGGAACAGCTCCGCACCCTTGTAGTACGGGTTGTGGAACGGGTTGATGTCGATCGCGAGGCCCTTGGAGTGCTCCGACCACACCGTGGCGGCCCCCACGACTCGGCGGCACCAGAAGGCGCTGGTGACGTTGTGGTCGCCGGTGGGTGGGGACAGGTGCTCCTCGAGCGACACCACCCTCATCTCCTCGATGGGGAAACGCGCCTCGTAGATCTTCTGAAAGGCGCCCACGACGTCTTCCGCGTAATCGCGGTGGACGAGCATCTCGCCCATGTGCGGCCGCTGGTCGAACCCCCAGTAGGTCATCGTGACGTAGCTGAGCTCGTCGAGACCCACGGGGCATTCGGAGCGCCACGAGGAGCGCTCTGCCACGTCATCCGGCACGTCGCCGATCGAGTAGCCGAAGTCGTCCGATTCGGGGTCAGGCAGCCAAGGACGCGGTGCAAACTGGCGGTCGCGGAGCTCCTCGGGGGTGGGACCGCGCTTGCCGAGGTTGTCCGGTTGGATCTCGAGGGGGATGGTGCCCAGCCAGAGCGGTCGCGCGTAGAGCTCGTCGTGGTCGTCGCGGTCGGGCTGCTCAGAGACGACCGGCTCGGGCTCGGGCTCCGGCGTCACGGTGACCGTGGTCACGGCCTCGACAGTCACGGTCGGCGAGGGCGCCGGCGCCAGCGCCGAACATCCCGCGAGCACGGTGGCGGCGAGGAGGGTCAGGACCAGGAGACGGGAAGGCACCGCAACAGGATAGGGGGCCACGCGCGTCCGTGGCGAGGACCGATGCGCGCATCGCCGGAGTCGGACGCCCGTGGTGAGATAGGGGGGTGAGCGAGAGCAACGATCCCCGCGCCGCGCAGACGGACCCGCGCGCCCATCATCAGGACCTCGTGCAGCAGGTCGAGGAGCACCGCGCGCGGTACTACGGGGATGACGCTCCGACCATCTCCGACGCCGAATACGACGCGCTGGAGCGCGAACTCAGGGACCTGGAGGCGGAACACCCGGAGCTCGTCGAACCCGACTCTCCCACCCAGGTCGTGGGCGCCGCCCGAGGGGACACCGGCTTCGCGTCCGTGCGCCACCGCGAGCGCATGATGAGCCTCGACAACGCCTTCTCACTCGTGGAGGTGGAGGCGTGGCTGGCGCGCATCGGCAAAGAGGCCGGGGATCGCCGGATCGTGTGCGAGCCCAAGATCGACGGGCTGTCGATCTCCCTTACCTACGAGGACGGTGCCCTCACGCAGGGCGTGACCCGCGGAGACGGCACCACCGGCGAGGACGTCACGGCGAACGTGCGCACCATCGCCGGGCTCCCGCAGCACCTGGAGGGCGACCACATCCCCGCACTGGTGGAGGTTCGCGGCGAGGTGTATCTGCCGGTAGTCGCTTTTGAGCAGTTAAATGATCGCCTGCGCGAGGAGGGCAAGGACCCGTACGCGAACCCCCGCAACACGGCGGCTGGCTCCCTGAGGCAGAAGGACTCGCAAGTCACGGCGACCCGCCCGCTCGCCGTCACCACCTACGCGCTGGGCGCACTCGAGTGGGGGGACACGACCCCGCACCCGGCCGCGGACACTCAGTCCGGCATCTACGACATGCTTGCTGGGTGGGGGCTGCCGGTGAGCGAGTTTGCCAAGGTGCTGAGCGGCATCGGGCCCATCGGGGATTACCTGGTCGACCTCGAGAAGCGCCGCCACGACATGGTCCACGAGATCGACGGTGCCGTGCTGAAGGTCGACGACCGCGCGGTGCAGGCGGAGCTCGGTTCCACGTCGCGCGCGCCGCGCTGGGCGATTGCCTACAAGTTCCCTCCTGAAGAGGTGCACACCACGCTCGAGGACATCCGGGTGGATGTGGGGCGGACGGGTCGCGTGACTCCTTTCGGGGTGATGACTCCCGTGACCGTCGCGGGCTCGACCGTGACCTACGCGACGCTGCACAACCAGCACGAGGTCGAGCGCAAGGGCGTGCTGATAGGCGACACGGTGGTGCTGCGCAAGGCGGGGGACGTGATCCCCGAGATCGTGGGCCCCGTGGTCGCCGCGCGGGACGGTTCGGAGCGCGCGTGGGTCATGCCATCCACGTGTCCGTCGTGCGGCACCGCGCTAGCCGAGCAAAAGCAAGGCGACAAGGACATGCGCTGCCCCAACTCTCAGTCGTGCCCGGCGCAGATCATCGACCGCATCGCGTTCATCGGCTCCCGCAGCGCCCTGGACGTGGAGGTGCTGGGCGAAAAGGCTGCGGCGGCGATGGTCGAGTCACAGGTGCTCGTGAACGAGGCCGGGTTGTTCGACCTCACTGAGGACGACCTGCGGCGGGTCCCGCTGTTCACCCTGGACTCGGACTCGAAGAAGGACGGGGTGATGCGCTTCGCGGGCGACCTGTCCACCAACGGTCACCGGCTGCTCGACAACCTCGAGGCGGCTAAGGAGCAGCCACTGTGGCGCGTGGTCGTGTCGCTGTCGATCCGGCACGTGGGCCCCACGGCGTCGCGCGCGCTCGCGACCGCGTTCGAGTCCATGGACGCAATCCGCGCCGCGACTGAAGAGGAGTTGGCGGCGGTGGAGGGTGTGGGCCCCGTCATCGCCGAGTCCGTCAAGCGGTGGTTCGAGGTCGACTGGCACGCCGACATCGTCGACACCTGGGCGAGGGCCGGGGTGCGCATGGCCGACGAGCGGGACGAGGCGATCGCGCGCACCCTCGAAGGGCTCACGGTGGTCGCCACCGGGTCCCTGGACAACTTCACCCGCGACTCCGTGAAAGAGGCGATCATTACGCGCGGAGGCAAGGCCGCATCGTCCGTATCTAAGAACACGGACTACGTGGTGGTGGGCGCGAACGCCGGCTCGAAGGCAAAGAAAGCCGAGGAGCTGGGCGTGCCGACCCTCGACGAGGCTCAGTTCGAGCGGCTCCTCGCGGAAGGGCCGCAGGCCCTTCCGTCAGCCTGAGGGTCGACCGCTCACAGCGCTGATGCGTGGGCTAGATTGGAGTCCAGCCTGCCCGACGGTCAAAGGAGAGTCATGGCCCAGACCATCCGCCTCGTGGATCCGAACGAGTCCAGCAGGCTCACCGAGATCGGCCAACTCACGGCGCTCGCGTACCTGGCCGACGGGCTCGTCGACCAGGCCCACCCCTACATTCCGCAGCTCAAGGACGCTCACGCGCGCGCCGAGGAGGCGATGCTGCTGATGATGGCGGACGGCGAGACTGGCGAGGGGCCGGTGGTGGGCACCATCACGGTGGTGCCGCCGCGGTCGAGCTTCGTGGAGCTCGCGCAAGGCGACGAGTTCGAGCTGCGCATGCTGGCGGTGTCACCCCTCGAGCGGGGCCGTGGAATTGGCGCCACGCTCACCCGGGCCGCGATGGACCTGGCGGTCGAGTGGGGAGCCTCGCGCATTGTGCTGTCGACGATGGAGTCCATGCACGTGGCGCACCGCTTGTACGAGCGCATGGGGTTCCAGCGCAGGGAAGACCTCGACTGGACCGTCATCGACAACGCGGACGGCAGCGTGTCGAAGGTCTCCGAGGCCGAGGGCGGCATTCGGCTCATCGGTTACTCCTGGGAGCCCTAGGCCCGTCTAGTTCACGTGGACGCGCGCGACCACGCGCATCGGCCGCGGTGGGTATCGCAGGGTGAGCGGAGGGCGGGGATCGACCGCCACTACACTCGGGGACATGTCTCTTGAACGCGCAGACGTGGCGCGCCTCGCGGCGCTCGCACGCATCGATATGACCGACGAGGACCTCGACCGGCTAGGCGGCCAACTGAACGCGATCGTGGACTCGGTCGCGAAGGTTGCCGAGGTCGCCGACGAGGACGTGCCGGCCACGAGCCACCCGATTCCGATGTCCAACGTGCACCGCCCCGACGTGGTGCGCCCGTCCCTGTCCCAGGAGGCCGCGCTGTCAGGCGCGCCCCAGGCCGAGGACGGCCGGTTCCGCGTTCCGCAGATCCTGGGGGAGGAGGCATGACCGCCCCTCACGACTGGACGCGACTCACCGCGGCCCAGATGGCAGCGGCGCTCAAGGCCGGCGAGGTGACCTCGGTCGAGCTCACTCAGGCGCACCTTGACCGCATTGCGGCCGTCGATGGCGACGTCCACGCCTTCCTTTATGTGAACGCCGAGGCGGCGCTGGAGACTGCCCGTGGGGTCGACGAGGCTCGCGCGGCCGGCGAGGACCTGCCGACGCTCGCGGGTGTGCCGATCGCCATCAAGGACATCCTCGTCACCGAGGGCATGCCCACGACGGCCGGCTCGCGCATTCTCGAAGGCTGGCAGCCCCCGTACGACGCGACTGTGACGCGCAAGATCCGCGAGGCGCGCATGCCCATCCTCGGCAAGACCAACATGGACGAGTTCGCCATGGGGTCGTCGACCGAGCACTCGGGCTACGGCCCCACGCGCAACCCGTGGGACCTTGACCGGATCCCCGGCGGCTCCGGCGGCGGCTCCGCGGCCTCGATCGCCGCGTGGGAGGCGCCGCTCGCGATCGGCTCCGACACCGGCGGTTCGATCCGCCAACCCGCCTCCGTGACGGGCACCGTCGGCGTCAAGCCCACCTACGGGGGAGTGTCCCGCTACGGCGCGATCGCGCTCGCGAGTTCCCTCGACCAGCTGGGCCCGTGCGCGCGTACTGTCGAGGACGCGGCGCTGCTGCACGAGGTCATGGGCGGCCACGACCCGATGGACGCCACCAGCCTCGACGAGCCCGTGCCGCAGTGCGTCGAGGCCGCCAGACAGGGCCGCGAGGGGGACCTCGCTGGCGTGCGAGTGGGCGTCATCAAGGAACTCTCGGGCGAGGGCTACCAGGCCGGTGTTGAGCAGCGCTTCGAGGAGGGCCTTGACAAGCTCCGCGGGCTCGGTGCCGAGGTGGTCGAGGTGTCGTGCCCGTCCTTCGAGTACGCGCTGGCCGCGTACTACCTGATTCTGCCCTCCGAGGCCTCGTCCAACCTCGCGAAGTTCGACTCGGTGCGGTTCGGCATGCGCGTCGAAAAGGGCACCATCGAGCGCACCATGGGCGCGACCCGCGCCGCAGGGTTCGGCGACGAGGTCAAGCGCCGCATCATCCTTGGTACCTACGCGCTCAGCGCGGGCTACTACGACGCGTATTACGGCTCGGCTCAGAAGGTGCGCACGCTCATCCAGCGCGACTTCGCGGCGGCGTTCGAGCAGGCAGACGTCCTGGTGAGCCCCACGACGCCCACGACGCCGTTCAAGCTCGGCGAGCGCATCGACGATCCGCTGGCGATGTACCTCAACGACATCGCCACGATTCCCGCAAACCTGGCCGGCATCCCGGGCATGTCCCTTCCCTCAGGCACCGCGCCCGAGGACGGGTTGCCAGCCGGATTCCAGATTCTGGCCCCCGCGCACGAAGACGCGCGGCTGTATCGCATCGGCGCGGCGCTCGAGCAGGCGCTCGCCGCGGACTGGGGCGGCCCCTTGGCCGCGCAGGCCCCCGAGTTGGAGGTGAAGTAAGTGAGCGCTCTGACTTACGAGCAGGCCATGGAGCAGTTCGACCCGGTGTTCGGCATCGAGGTGCACGTGGAACTGAACACCGCCACCAAGATGTTTTGCGGCTGTGCCAACGAGTTTGGCAACGAGCCCAACACCCAGGTGTGCCCCGTGTGCCTGGGGCTGCCAGGGTCCATGCCGGTCACGAACCAGAAGGCAGTCGAGTCGGCGATCCGACTGGGCCTGTCGCTCGGTTGCCAGATCCGCGAGTCGAGCCGATTTGCGCGCAAAAACTACTTCTACCCGGACCTGGCGAAGGACTATCAGATCTCGCAGTACGACGAGCCCACGTGCTTTGAGGGCAGCCTCGACGTGGTGCTCGACGACGGCACCGTGGTGACGATCGGTATCGAGCGCGCGCATATCGAAGAGGACGCAGGCAAGAACACCCACGTGGGTGGCACCGGCGGCATTCAGGGTGCGAGCCACTCGCTGGTGGACTATAACCGCGGCGGCGTCCCGCTCGTCGAGATCGTCACCAAGCCCATTACGGGCGCCGGTGCACGCACTGCCGAGGTGGCCCGGGCCTATGTCGCGACCATCCGCGACATCGTGAAGGCGCTCGGAATCTCGGACGGTCGCATGGAGCAGGGCTCCGTGCGTGCCGACGTGAACCTGTCGCTGAGGGCCAAGGCCGCGCCCGGTGAAGACCAGGATGCGGTGCCGTTTGGCAAGCGCAGCGAGACCAAGAACGTCAACTCGCTGCGGGCCATCGAGCGGGCGATTCACCACGAGGCGTCGCGTCAGGCGGGGCTGCTGCTCAAGGGCGAGCCCGTCGTGCAGGAGACCCGCCACTGGCACGAGGACACCGGCACCACCACGCCGGGACGCTCCAAGGAGGAGGCGGAGGACTACCGCTACTTCCCGGAGCCTGACCTGCTGCCCGTCGAGCCCAGCCGTGAATGGGTCGAGGAGCTGCGCGGCACGCTACCCGAGCACCCCGCCAAGATGCGCGCGCGCCTCAAGGAGGACTGGGGATTCAGCGACCTTGAGATGCGCGACGCGGTCAACGCCGATGCTCTCGACCTGATCACCTCGACCGTCGCTGCGGGTGCCACGCCCCAAGCGGCACGCAAGTGGTGGATGGGTGAGTTGGCCCGCACCGCGAACGACCGCGATGTCGCGATGCAGGAGCTTCCGGTCACGCCGGCTCACGTCGCCGAGCTCCAGGGCCTCGTGGACGAGGGCCGCATCAACGACAAGCTCGCCCGTCAGGTGCTCGAGGGAGTGCTCGCGGGGGAGGGGTCGCCCTCCGACGTGGTCGCGGCGCGCGGCCTCGAGGTCGTATCCGACGACACAGCCCTCGAGAAGGCCGTCGACGACGCTCTCGCGGCTCAGCCGGATGTGCTGGAGAAGATCCAGAGCGGCAAGGTGCAGGCGGCGGGTGCGATCGTGGGCGCGGTGATGAAGGCAACGCGCGGCCAGGCCGATGCGGGCCGCGTGCGGGAGATCATCCTGGCGAGGGCCGGCGTCGAGGGCTGATGCCACTATCGGTCACCCCCGTGAAGGTCGCGTCGGGGCACGGGCAGGTATGCGCACTTACCTTCGATGACGGGCCGAACGGTGACGACACCACTGCGGTGTTGGACTTCTTGGCGGCGCGAGGCATTCGCGCGGTGTTCGCCGTCGTCGGGGAGCAGATTGAGGCCCCGGGAGGCGCGGACATCCTGCGGCGCATGGTGGCAGAAGGCCATGTGCTGTGCCACCACTCGACGTCCTTTGCGGACATGGGGGACTGGGGGCCAGACGCCGTGCGGGCCGACATGCTGGCGAACCTTGCCATCATCCGGGACGCGCTCGGCGACCCCCAGGCGACGGTGCCGTTCTGGCGCGCGCCCAACGGAAGTTGGGGTGTGACCGCCCACGTGGCGGTGGAACTCGGCATGCAGCCGCTCGATGTGGTGAACACGATCGAGGACTGGGTCGATCAGGACCCAGAGCTGCTCGCGCGGCGCCTTCGCGACGCGATGATTCCCGGCGAGCTGGTGCTGGTGCACGACGGCGGGGGAGAGCGGGCGGGCACCGTCGAGGCCGTGCGCCGCGTGGTGGACGAGAGGCTCGCGGAGGGCTGGACCTTCACGCTCCCAGTGGGAGCCGAGTAGCGTCCACCGCACCACTGGGTCGTTGCTGCCCCGCGGCACGTCACCCGCGCCGAGGCTCTGCGGCCGCGTTCTCGTCACGATCCTGTAACGGTCAAACTTTCCGCTGGTGGTCGGCATTGCGCGGCGATATGTTTGCAGAGTCAACTTAGTGTGACACCAGCGATGCAAGAACCTGACAAAGGAGTGAGGTTTGCACGACAGCGTCATTGACCAGGGTGTTCCCCTGTGCTGGCGCGCGCCTCGTTCACCACTCCCCACTCCTCCGGCGGCGGCATCAACGACTCGTTCAGTCTTTCGTGGAACCCGTGAGGGCTCCCCGCGAGGGTGAACCAGCGCAACCGCACAGTGCCACTCGGCACTCAAGGAAGGGGAATCAGGGCATGATCAAAAGGAATAGGCTCGCGCTAGTCGCGGGGCTTGGCGCCATGGCGCTATCGCTCGCTGCGTGTTCGTCGGGGGAAGAGACTCCTGCGCCGGACGCCACTACCGGAGGCGGCGCCGCTCCGACCGGCGACTGCAATGTGGGCATCGCGATGCCCACCCGCTCGCTGGAGCGCTGGATCAACGACGGCGAAGGTCTCAAGTCTCGCCTCGAGGAAGACGGCTGCACTGTCGACCTGCAGTACGCAGACAACAAGACCGATCAGCAGATCTCGCAACTGCAGAACATGATCGCCAACGGATCCAACATCCTGGTGATCGCCGCCATCGACGGCACCACGCTCGGACCGGTGCTCGAGACGGCAGGCGACGCCGACGCCACCGTCATCGCTTACGACCGGCTCATTCTTGAGTCCGACAACGTGGACTATTACGCCACCTTCGACAACTACTCGGTGGGCACCCTCCAGGGGCAGTACATCGAGTCGGAGCTTGGCCTCGCCGACGGTGAAGGTCCGTTCAACTTCGAGCCCTTCGCCGGTAGCCCGGATGACAACAACGCGCGGTTCTTCTTCGCCGGTGCGTGGGATGTCCTGAGCGAGTACGTCGACAGCGGGCAGCTCGTGGTGCCCTCGAACAAGGCTCCGGCCAATGTCGATGGCTGGCAGTCCATCGGCATCCTCGGCTGGGGTTCCGACGACGCGCAGGCAGAGATGGAGAACCGTCTCAGCTCGTTCTACGCCGGTGGCGACAAGGTCGATGTGGTGCTGTCGCCCAACGACTCCCTCGCGGTGGGCATCGCTCAGGCGCTACGCACCTCCGGTTACACGGCCGACGACTTCCCGATCCTCACGGGTCAGGACGGCGACAAGGCCGCTGTAACGCAGATCCTCGCGGGTGAGCAGTCCATGACCGTCTGGAAGGACACCCGCCTGCTGGGCGAGCGCGTCCAGATGATGATCCAGTCGATCCTCGCGGGCGACGAGCCCGAGGTGAACGACACCGACACGTACGACAACGGGGTCAAGGTGGTCCCGTCGTACCTGATCACGCCGGAGGTCGTCACGGCCGACACGGTTCAGGAGAAGTTGATCGACTCGGGCTTCCTTCAGCCCGGGGACGTGGGCCTGTAAATCACCGAGGGGGGGGCGGCCGTCCTTCGCGCCGCCCGCCACTGCCTCGCCACGATGGGTGCGATTGGAAGGATCACGGTGTCGGATCTCATCTTGAAGATGAAGGACATTGTCAAGGAGTTCTCCGGGGTGCGGGCGCTTGGCGGCGTCTCCCTCGATGTCCGCCGCGGGGAGGTGCATGGCATCTGCGGCGAGAACGGCGCCGGCAAGTCGACGCTGATGAAGGTGCTGTCCGGCGTGTATCCGCACGGAAACTTCGACGGCGAGATCGAGTTCGACGGCGAGCCCGTCGAGTTCCGCTCGATCAACGACTCGGAGCACGCCGGGATCGTCATCATTCACCAGGAGCTGGCGCTGTCGCCCTACCTGTCGATTGCCGAGAACATCTTCCTCGGCAACGAGCGCGCGTCGCGGGGAGTCATTGACTGGCACGAGACCAACAAGCGCGCAGCGGAACTACTCAAGCGGGTCGGCCTGAACGAAGAGGTGACCACGCAGGTGCTCCACCTC
>JBKBNW010000055.1:0-11786 GCA_046295115.1 Demequina sp. | reverse complement strand
GACGCCTGGCCTCTGCGAGAGCACGTGGTTGGCGAACGAGTAGCAGCCGAACAGCGCCGCGAACGTGTCCGCGTTCGGACCTACCACTGCGAGCACGTGGTCGCCGTCTGCCGCGTCGAGCGGCAGGGTGCCCTGGTTCGAGACCAGCACGACTGACTTCTCTGCGATCTCGCGCGCCACCTCGCGGTGGGCGGGGGAGTCGAGGTCGATGCCGGTGGGCGGGTCCTCCTCGAAGGTCGCGTCGAGCAGGCCCAGACGCTCCTTCTGAGCGAGCGCCCGCTCGGCCGCGCGGTCAACGAGCGCGATGTCCGCCTCGCCCGCCTCGATCGCGGCCTTGAGGGGCGCGAGGTACGCATCGCCGGTAGGCAGCTCCACGTCAACGCCGGCGGCCAGTGCCTGCGCCGCCGCCTCGCCGTGAGTGGCGGCCACGCCGTGTAGGAGGTTCAGGAACGCCACACCAAAGTAGTCCGCCACCACCACACCGGTGAAGCCCCACTCGTCGCGCAGCTTCCCGGTGAGCAGCTCCGGGTCGGCCGCGACCGGCAGCCCGTCGATCTCGGCGTAGGAGTGCATGATCGAGTGCACGCCGCCGTCAAGCACCGCCATTTCGAAAGGAATCAGCAGGGTGTCCTGCAGTTCCCGTCGGCCGGCGTGGACGGGGCCAAAGTTGCGACCCGCCCGCGAGGCTGAGTAGCCCACGAAGTGCTTGAGGGTGGCGTCCACGCCCTCGGACTGCAGGCCACGCACGTATGAGGTGCCGACCGTTCCCACCAGGTACGGGTCCTCGGAGATGCATTCCTCGACGCGCCCCCAGCGCACGTCGCGGACCACATCAAGTACGGGCGCGAGGCCCTGGTGGATGCCGAGGTCGCGCATGGAGCCGCCGATCAGCGACCCCATCCGCTCCACGAGCGCGTGGTCGAAGGTCGCGCCCCACGCCAGCGGCGTGGGGAACGTGGCGGCCTTCCAGGCGGCAAGGCCCGTCAGGCACTCCTCGTGAACCAGCGCCGGGATGCCCGGCCGGGTACCCGTGACGAGCGACCGCTGCCGCTGCCACAGGTACGCCGCCCGCTCATCCGGGTCCACGGGATTGGTGCCGTAGACCCGCGTGAGGTGGCCGAGGCCATGCTTCATCGCATCGTCCAGCTTGCCCGTGGAGGCGAGTTCCCCCTGGAGGGGGGCGACGGAGTCTCCCTCCTCGCCCTCCCAAAAGCCCACGATTTGCGCGAGCTTCTCGTCCAGGGACAACTCGGCCACGAGCGCACGCACGCGCGCGCTGATCCCGTCGGAGTCGGTCGTCATTTCCACTATCCCTTCACCGCTCCGGAGAGCCCGTCCACGATGCGTCGTTCCATCATCAGGAAGAACACCAGGGCAGGGATCATCGCCAGGAACGTGTACGCCATGATGCCGGCGAAGTTTGCGGCGTTCTGGCCCTGGAACTGGGTCACGCCAAGAGGCAGCGTTGTCGGAGCGTCGCGACCCGTGAGCAGCACGAGCGGGAGCAGGTAGGCGTTCCAGGAGCCGAGGAAGGCGAGCACGCCCACCGTGACCATTCCCGGACGAGCCAGGGGCAGCACCATGCGGAAGAAGAACCCCACGCGGGTGAGGCCGTCCATGAAGGACGCCTCCTCGAGCTCGTCGGGCAGCGCCGCAAGGAACGGGCGCATGATGATGACCGTCACCGGGAGCGCGAAGGCGATCTGGGGGACGATCAGTCCCCACATGCCGCCCATCCCGAGGTCCCGCAGCAGCATGAACAGCGGGAAGATCGCCACGGTGAGGGGGAACATCAGTCCGGCGGTGAAGATCAGGAAGAATCCTTCGCGACCGCGGAACGAGTACCGAGCCAGCGGGTACGCCGCCATGGTGCCGAACATGACGACACCCAGCGTGGTGGCGCCTGAGATGATCGCCGAGTTCATGGTGAACCGCCAGAAGTTGCTTCCGACGAGGATGTCCCAGTAGTTGCGCCACAGCCACGGGTCCGGCAAGCCGGTCGGGTCCGCCGCGATCTGCCCGTTGGACCGGAAACCGCCCAGTCCGAGGTAGATGATGGGGCCGAGCGTGAGCCCCACGGCCACGAGGGCCACGAAGATCGTGATGATCAGCGAGGAGTCACCGGCGAACGCGGCGCGGGTGCGAGAGGGGCCGGGCTTGCGCCTGGTCTCTTCCTTGACTGCGGTGGCCATGATCAGGCCCCCTTTCGAGAACGGTCGGTGTTGTCGCGTCGCAGCACGATTGACATGTACGCGATAGCGGCCGTCATGGAGAAGATGAACATGATGATCGCGAGTGCTGAGGCGTAGCCGCCGTCGTTGCGCTGCGTGCCGATGTCAACCATGAGCGTGGCGATGGTGGAGTACTGGCCCGTCGAGCCGCCCTTGTTGAGCACCCACGCCATGTCGAACAGTTGGATCGAGCCGATGATCGACAGGAACGCCCATACCCGCACGGTGGGGCCGATGAGGGGAATGTTGATGCGCCATTGCACCTGCCACCAGCTGGCGCCGTCGATCGACGCGGCTTCTTGGAGTTCCGGTGGCACGCCCGCGAGGCCCGCCAGGAACAAGATGATTGCCAGGCCGATGTACTTCCAGGACACGATGAAGAAGAAGGTCCAGAAGCCCGCGACCGGGTCTTCCAACCACCCGCCTGCGGGATCGCTGAAGCCGATGGATTCGACCATCTCGGTCACCGGACCGCGGGGGTCGAGCAGCATCATCCACATCAGACCGGCGACGACCTCGCTCAGCACGTACGGAGCGAAGATGACGAGCCGGACCGCGGAACGGCCCGCGAACTTGCGGTTCAGCACCAGTGCGACAACCATCGCGACGGGCAGCTGAATCATCATCGACAGCGCGATGATCTGGGCGTTGTTGCCTACGGCGTTCCAGAACGGCTTGCCGTACGCCTTCCAGAAGATCTCTTTGGTCTCAGGGTCGGTTCCACCCATGAGCGCCCGGGTGTAGTTGTCGAACCCGATGAACTCGGCCAGCTCGAACGGCTGGCGTGAGTCCCACTTATAAAGGCTGTAGCGCGCGGCCATGATCATCGGCAGGACCACGAAGGTCAGGAAGATCAGCAGCGCGGGGCCGACGAAGATGGCGATCTCTAGCCACTTGCGTCGGCGGTCGCGTCGAGGGTCGTACGTGGCGGGGGTGACAGGGTTGGACCCCGCCACCGATGCCTTCGCATCGGTGACGGGGCCCTCACCCGTACCCGAGGCCTCCAGTGCAGTCACCAGGGAGCCTCGCTTTCTTGTATCAGAGGGGCGGGTGGATGATTTCTACTCGGTCAGGGCCGCGGCGGTCATAAGGTCCACCACGTCCTGAGCCTCACCGGTACCAGCAAAGATGCTGGTGATACCGTCGTTCATCGCGCCACCCACGTTGGTGCCGTAGGAGGTGTCCAGCCAGAGCTGCACGTACGCGGCGTTACCGGCCACCTGGGCCAGCTCGACCAGCACGGGGTTGGTCACAGCGTCAGCGGCTGCCGGTGCCACAGGCAGGGCGCCCGTTGCCTCGGTGAAGCCCATCTGGCTCTCGTCGCTCACGATGAACGACAGGAACTCAGCGCACTCTGCCGGTGCATCGATGTGGCAGGAGAATCCGTCGCCGCCACCCAGAGCAGCGGTGGGTTCACCGAGTCCGCCCTCGGTTGCCGGCATCGGGAACCAGCCGAGGTCTGCGTGCAGAGCCTCGATCGCCTCGTCCGAGCCATCCGTGAAGCCCTCGTACACGAAGACGTTCCACTGACCCATGAGCTCCATCGCGGCTTCGCCAGTGGCGACGAGCCCAGCGGCCGAAGTGGCGCCGGTCTGAGCAACGGTGGAGATGTACTGGTTCTGGAACGGCTCGGTGTCGATGAACTCCTGGAGCTGTTCGCCCGCCTCGACCCAGCACGGGTCGGAGAAGTCACGCTCGGTCGAGGAGGACAGCATGACGTCCTCCGAGCACGAACGCAGTGCGAAGTTGTACCACCAGTGAGCAGCCGGCCAACCGTCCGCAGCACCCACCGCAATGGGGGTGATGTCCGCGTCCTTCAGCGCCTGCACGGCGTCGTTGAGCTCGTCCATGGTGGCAGGCTCAGACGTGATCCCAGCCTCCTCGAACAGCGACGGGCGGTACCAGATGCCCTCAACGCCGAACTGGAAGGGAAGGCCGTAGGTCTTGCCGTCGTACTGCCATGGAGCCACACCGCCGCCGAGGCGGTCAATGTCGTCCCCAAGGACGTCCGTCAATTCCATGAGGTAGCCAGAGTCGACCTGAGTGGCCAGCTCACCGCCGCCCCATGCCTGGAAGAGATCGGGCGCGTCCCCGGACTGCAGTGCGAGCGGAATACGCGTGCGCTGCAGGTCCTCGTTCTGGATCTGCTCGATCTCGATGGTGACGTGGGTGTTCTCCGCCATGAAGGCGTCGGCAAGGGACTGCCAGTAGTCGCCCAGGTCGTTCTCGCCGTTGTCCCCAGCAACCGCGTTGTGCCACCACGTAAGGGTGACCGGCTCTGCAGGCTCCTCGGCAGCCCCGTTTGTGGGGGTGTCCGTGGGTTCCGCAATTTCTTCTTCCGCATCTCCACTGCCACAAGCAGCTAGCAGTAGAGCAGCAGATGTCGCGAATGCCGTGAAGGCACCCGCTCGTCGCATGTTCGCCATGTCCCGTCCTTTCAGTCTTCGTTGACCAGCCGAACACCGGAACTATGACAGCCGCGTTGTTGTCGTGTCAATCGTTATGGATAACGTTTTAGTTACGACCTGGTCACGGTCCGTCGACGCGGTAGCATCGGGCCATGGAACCCGCACCTCGCGTCAAAATGGCCGACGTCGCCGTGAAGGCGGGAGTGTCGGTAGCGACCGTCTCCAAGGTAGTGAATGGCCGCTACGGAGTCGCCAAAGACACGGTCGAACTGGTGCAGGGCGTGATCGCCGACCTGGGCTATGAGTCGAACCTCATTGCGGCGTCTCTGCGCAGTCACCGCAGCAACGTGCTGGGGATCCTGGTGCCTGACTTCGAGCCGTTCAGTGCCGAGCTCCTCAAGGGTGCGGCGCTCGGTGCCCACGGCAGCGGGTACGAACTGCTGTCCCACTCGGGAGGCGACCAGCACGGGTGGGAGCGCCGGTCGTTGTCACGCCTGGGCGGTACGCTCATCGCCGGTGCGGTGCTCGTCACCCCGACCGTCTTGGATGCGCGCACGATCGTGCCTGCGGTCGCGGTCGACCCCCACTTTGGCCCGTCTTCGATGCCCACGATCGACGCGGACTCGTACTCGGGTGCCATCCAGGCCACCGCCCACCTCATCGCGCTTGGCCATCGGCGCATCGCCTTCCTGGGTGGCCGGTCCGAGCTGGACTCGGCGCACCTGCGCGAGGCGGGATACCGCAACTCGATGGAGGAGGCCGGCGTGCCGGTCGACCCATCGCTCGTGCGTGAATCCCGCTACGCGCCGGACCGTGCCGCGGAGATCACGCGCGACCTGCTCGAGCTGCCCGACCGCCCCACCGCGATCTTTGCGGCGAACGACGTGACGGCCATCCGTGCAATGGAGGTCGCTCACGAGTATGGGTTGAGCGTCCCCGAGGACGTGTCCGTCGTGGGCTTCGACGACATCCCGGAGGCGTCCCTCGCGGTGCCGGCGCTCACGACGGTGCGCCAGCCCATGCAGGCCATGGGCCGCGCGGCAATGGAGATGCTGCTCGACATCATTAACGGCGTTGAGCGCGAGACTCACGTGCGGATGTCCACGGAACTGGTGGTGCGAGGCAGCACGGCACCCCCGCCCAAGACGGTCCGCCCCGCCTCGATCCCTTAGGCCCGCGCCCGCATCGGCCGCGGTCGCGCAGTTTCGAACGGGTGGAAGACTGGCTCCATGATCACCGTCTCCGTGCCCCATCAGACAATCGCCGATGCGCTGGGTGAGGTGGGCGATGGCGCGCGAGTCATCGTGTGGGACCCCAGCGAGGCTGCGGTCCCAAAGGACGAACGAGAGCGGCTCACGCTTGCGTGCATCCCTCACTTGTCCGGAGGGCGCACCGTCTACGGCCGGCTCGCCGAGTGCCCCAATCTGAGGGTGATTCAGATCCCCTCCGCGGGCTACGAGCACGCGCTACCCTTTGTCCCAGACGGCATCGCCCTGTCCAATGCCAGGGGCGTCCACGACTCGCGCACGGCGGAGATGGCGCTCGCGCTCGCCCTGTCGAGCCAGCGTCGGCTGCCTCAGTTCTGGGACGCTCAGGCGCGGCAGACCTGGGACGCGGACTTCTACGCCCCGTCCCTCGCCGACCGCCGGTGCCTGGTCATTGGCTACGGCAGCATTGGCGCGGCGCTGGGGGAGCGGTTGCGGGCGTGCGAGGCGCTGGTGACCGGGGTTGCGCGCTCGGCCCGCACGGCACCGGACGGCACCGAGGTGCGGGCGATCGACGACCTATCGGCGCTGCTGCCTGAGGCCGAGGTCGTGTTCCTCGTCACGCCGCTGACCGAGCAGACGGAGGGCCTGGTCGACGCGGAGTTCCTGGCGGCGCTGCCGGACGATGCGCTGGTGGTCAACGTCGGGCGAGGCAAGGTGGTCGTCACGGAGGCGCTGCTTGCGGAGCTTCAGACTGGCCGGCTACGGGCGGCGCTGGACGTGACCGATCCCGAGCCCCTGCCCGACGGGCACCCGTTGTGGTCCGCCCCGGGGTGCATCGTCGTGCCGCATGTTGCGGGCTTCGCGCTGCTGACGGACAAGCGCTATGTGGCGCTGGTTCGCCGCCAGATCGAGGCGCTACGGCAGGGGCACGACCCTGTGAACCGGGTCGCGGGCTAACGGTGCGGGCGGGCCGCCGTCACGCCTGGCTGTCCTTCCACGCGATCCACGCCTGGATGATGGCGTTGATCTCGTCGCGGCGTTCCTCCGCCTCGGCGATGGACACGATCTTCATGACGCGGGCGTCGGTGCCCTTGCCGATCAGGTGCGGATAGCGCCCAGGGATCTTCGCTCCCTCGTGAAACATGAGGGTCGCGTGCTGAGTCGACTTGGGGAAGATGCTCGCGAGGTTGCCCTTGTACGTGAAGGTGGGAGTCGCCCACTTGATGCACTCGCTCACCCGGTCGTCGCTCGACAGAATGAGCTGCCGAATGCGTTGCACCACATCCTTCATGGGGTTGTCGTAGTGGCCCATCCACCGGTCCACCTCGTCCCTGTGCATGGTGACGACGCTACCCTCGGTCGGGGGCCTTCGCGCGCCGGTTGAGTTCCAGCGCCCGCTCCCGCTCCACCTTGTGGTCAACCAACTCAGCCGGGTAGCCGGGGGTGTCGAGCTCCGGGATCCAGCGTTCGACATAGCGCCGATGCGGGTCGAACTTGTCCGCCTGCGTGAACGGATTGAACACCCGGAAGTACGGTGAG
This sequence comes from Demequina sp., assembly GCA_046295115.1. Classification (GTDB taxonomy): domain Bacteria; phylum Actinomycetota; class Actinomycetes; order Actinomycetales; family Demequinaceae; genus Demequina. Next base: position 4,400 of record JBKBNW010000055.1, on the reverse strand, counting down.
GCGTCGCGGCCGGTGCCGGCCACCCACTGCCAGTTGAGCTGGTTCTGCGAGTGGTCGTAGTCGACGAGGGTGCGCCGAAAATGGTCGGCGCCGCGCTGCCACGGCAGGTGGAGATCCTTCACCAAGAAACTCGCGACGACCATGCGCACGCGGTTGTGCATCCACCCTGTCGCCGCGAGCTGGCGCATGCCGGCGTCGACCAGCGGGAACCCGGTGCGTCCGTCCCGCCAGGCCACGAAAGTGGCATCCGCCTCCGGGCCGCTCGACCAGTCGTCCTCGAGCACCACGGTGGACAGGGACTCGCGCAGCGCGCGCGGCTCGTGCCACAAAGTGTCCGCGTGGAACTCGCGCCACGCGAGCTCGGACTCGAACGTGCGGGCCGAGTCGTGGCGGACGGCGCCGGTCAGCGCGAGTACGGTCCGCGGGTGGACCAGGCCGAACGCCAGCGCGCTAGACAGGTGTGACGTGGAGTCCAGGTCGGGGCGGTCGCGCTCCTGACCGTAGTGCTCGAGGTCGCCGCCCACGAACTCCTCGAGCGACTCGCGCACGCGAGACTCGCGGAACTCGTGGGGGCGCTCGAGCGGGTCCTCGCCGTCTCCGTGCGCGGCGGCCTGATCGATATCCACATCCGCGGCGTCGGGCGGCAGGCGTGTGAAGGCCTCGGGATCGGCGGGGGCCGCGGGGGAGCGCCAGCCGTGGTCCCGCCACGCGCCGCGAAACGGCGTGAACACGCGGTAGGCGGTGCCGTCGCCTTTAGTGACGCGGCCGGGTGCGACCGCGTATGGAGAGCCGATCATGCGCAGCTCCCGGCCGTCCGTCTCGAGCGCCTGCGCGACCTCCGCCTGTTCCCGCACGCCGGAAGGCGTGTACTCCTGCGCGGCCCAGACCAGCGCCGCGTCGGCCTGGCGCGCCGCGGCGAGGACCGCATCGGCCGCTGTGCCCCTGCGCACCGCGAGGGCGCCGCCGGTGGCCTCGCGCAGTGACCACAGCACGCGCGCGAGGTGAGCGCGCCGCCTGCCGGACCAGAAGTGCAGGGCGGGCGTCCATGCGAAGACCGCTGCGGCCGCACCGGGAGTCTGCGCCTCGAGCAAGGCGGGGTTGTCGTCAAGGCGCAGGTCGCGCCGGGCCCACCACAGTTGCGTCATGTTCCGCACAACACAAAACGGCCGCCGGGAAGTCCCGGCGGCCGTTCTGCCCTGCGTGACTCACGCGCCACCCATCAGGTCCGAAGCTGGGGCGTCGAGTGAGCGCTGGCTAACCAGCAGGTCTGCTGTGAGGTCAGACGCCCGCGGTCGCGTGCGCGTGCGACTGGATGTGATCCACGGCCGCGTTGACGAAGCCGCCGAGCACTGCTGCCTGAGCGTCGTCCTGCAGCGAGCCGTCCTGGCCGAAGGCGGCAGGGTTGAAGTGGAAGAACGTCTCCGGCTGGCCCAGGGTGGGCGACGAGAAGTGCGCGAGGATGTTGCGCAGGTGCTGCTGCGCCATCGCGGTGCCGGTCGAGCCGATCGAGGCGCCCATGAGCGCGACGGGCTTGCCGGTGAAGGAGTTCTGGCCCCAGGGGCGCGAGGCCCAGTCGAGGGCATTCTTGAGGGCGCCGGGGATCGACCGCGAGTACTCGGGGGTGACGATGATGAGGCCGTCGACGTCCTCGATGGACTGCTTCCACTCGGTGGCCACGTCGGGCCAGTTGCCGTCGAGCTCGTAGTCGTAGATGGGGAGCGCGGTCAGGTCGAGGAAGACGAACTCCACGTCCTGGTTGTCGGCGAGCGTGGGGAGCACGTTCGCGACCTTCTTGTTGATCGAGCTCTTGGCGACGGAGCCGACGATAATGCCGATGCGAGTCATGGAGTGTCCTTTCAGGGAGACGGGTTCATGGCGGTCGGCAGCGATGGCGACACCTGGTCAACAATAGATGATGCTTCAACTATTCCCCGACGCGCCCGATGCGCGCGCTACCTGGGGGCGAGCGCATCGGCCGCCTTCGCCCGACTTGGGCTACAGGCGGGTGTTCGCGTAGACCTCCGCACCGTCGCGCAGCAGCTGAGCCGCGCCGGGGGCGACCTCGTCGTAATGGGAGCGGAACCGCTCGTCGTCCACGTACATCTGGGTGAGGCCGCGGTACGCGTCGGCGTCGGGAGTCCAAATGACACTCACCCACGCGTGGTGGCGGGCGATCACCTCTTGCACCTCGGGGCTGTTGGGCGCGAGGTGCACGCGCACGGCGGCGCCGAGCGCCTCGACGATCTCGCGGTCCGTCTGCATGTGGCGGCGCTTGCCGTCATCGCCTAGGCGCTCCCAGTGGGCGTTTGAGGCGTCGACCGTGGCATCGCCCCAGCGCTCGCGGGCCTCGGGCTCGTACGGGGTGTGGTCAAAGCCGTCGAAGAGTTGGGTCTCGGTCATGCTCTTGCCTTTCTCGAGTGAGTCGATGGTGCGCGCGACGGTGGCGGCCAGTCGCGTGTAGCGGTCGCGCTCGGCCGTCAGCCCTGCGAGGTGGTCGCGCAGCTGCGCGACGGTCTCCGCCGGGTCGTGAGCATCGACAATGCGGCCGATGCGGTCGAGGCTTGTGCCGAGTTCGCGCAGCACGAGGATGTGCTGGAGCCGGAGCAGCTCGGGGCGGGAGTAGTGGCGCCGGCCGTCGGCCCCCGTCCAGGCGGGGTTGAGCAGGCCGATGCTGTCGTAGTGGCGCAGGGTCCGGCTCGTCACCCCGGTGAGGCGGGCGAGCTGGGCGATATCGACGGTGCTGTCGTTGGCGTCGGTCGTGGTCATGCCCCGACTCTAGAAGTTGACGCGGCGTCAATGTCAAACCCGGTTTTCGGTACTGGTGCGCGGGACTCCTTGAGCCCGTCCTAGACTCCGGACTATGACGAAGACGCCGGACATCAAGCCCCGCTCCCGCCAGGTGACCGACGGACTGGAGGCCACCGCGTCGCGCGGCATGCTCCGCGCCGTCGGCATGGGTGACGACGACTGGGTCAAGCCCCAGATCGGCATCGCGAGCTCGTGGAACGAGATCACGCCGTGCAACCTGTCGTTGCAGCGCCTCGCGCAGGCGTCGAAGGAGGGCGTGCACGCCGGGGGCGGCTATCCGCTCGAGTTCGGCACCATCTCCGTCTCCGACGGCATCTCGATGGGCCACGAGGGCATGCACTTCTCGCTGGTGTCGCGCGACGTGATCGCTGACTCGGTCGAGGTCGTGATGAGCGCCGAGCGTCTGGACGGATCGGTCCTGTTGGCCGGCTGCGACAAGTCGCTGCCCGGCATGCTGATGGCCGCCGCTCGCCTGGACCTCGCGTCGGTGTTCCTCTACGCCGGCTCGATCATGCCCGGCCACGTCAAGCTGTCCGACGGCACCGAGAAGGACGTCACTGTCATCGACGCGTTCGAGGCGGTGGGCGCGTGCGCCCGCGGGCTGATGTCCGAGGAGGACCGGCTCGCGATCGAGAAGGCCATCTGCCCGGGTGAAGGCGCGTGCGGCGGAATGTTCACCGCCAACACCATGGCGTCCGTGGGCGAGGCGCTCGGCATGTCGATCCCCGGCTCCGCGTCGCCGCCCAGCCCTGACCGCCGCCGCGACATGTACGCGCGCAAGTCCGGCGAGGCCGTGGTGCAGATGCTGCGCCAGGGGATCACCGCGCGCGACATCATGACCAAGGAGGCGTTCGAGAACGCCATCGCCGTCGTCATGGCCTTCGGCGGCTCGACCAACGCGGTGTTGCACCTGCTCGCGATCGCTCACGAGGCGGATGTGGACCTTACGCTCGACGACTTCTCGCGCGTCGCCGCGAAGGTGCCGCACCTGGGGGACCTCAAGCCCTTCGGTCAGTTTGTGATGAATGACGTGGACCGCGTGGGCGGCGTGCCCGCCGTAATGAACACGCTGCTCGAGGCCGGGCTCATGCACGGAGACGTGATGACCGTGACGGGCAAGACGCTCGCGGAGAATATGGAGGAGCTCAAGCCCTCGACGATCGACGGCCGGGTGGTGCGCGCGCTGAACAACCCGATCCACAAGACCGGCGGCATCACCATCTTGAAGGGCTCGCTGGCTCCCGAGGGCGCCGTGGTGAAGTCGGCGGGCTTCGATGACTCGGTGTTCACCGGCACGGCGCGGGTGTTCGACCGGGAGCGGGCCGCTCTGGATGCGCTCGCCGACGGGACCATTGCTGCCGGGGATGTCGTGGTGATTCGCTACGAAGGCCCCAAGGGTGGCCCCGGCATGCGCGAGATGCTCGCCATCACCGCCGCCATCAAGGGTGCGGGGCTGGGCAAGGACGTGCTGCTGGTGACCGACGGGCGCTTCTCCGGAGGCACCACCGGTTTGTGCGTGGGCCACATGGCGCCCGAGGCCGTCGACGGCGGACCTATCGCCTTCGTGCGCGACGGCGACCAGATCACGTTGG
>JBKBNW010000054.1:0-11801 GCA_046295115.1 Demequina sp. | reverse complement strand
GGTCGCGGCGTTGAGCAGCCGGAACAACTCGTCGAACACCTCGCGCTGGTCGTTGACCTCCTCGACGCCGGGGAGCCCCTCGGTGGCATCGGCGACCACCTGGAACTGCTCGGGATCGGTGAGCTTGACTCGGAATACCGGGCCGAGGTCGGCGGAGTCGAGCTGCGAGTACACGCCCGTATCGTCCGCGCCCACGATCTTGTCGAAGACCTCCTCGCGGGTCTCGTAGTAGACCTCGTCGACGATGTCCGCGACCGATCCCTCCTCGAGCACGGCGCGAATGTCATCTTCTTGGTCTGTCGTGACCGGGCCCGCGGCGCACTGTTCGTACAAAGAGTTCTCGGGGCACAGGAAGATCGACACCTCGACCTCGCCGTACCAGGCGTCGCGCAACTGCTGCACCTGCATTTGAGTGAGCGCTGCAGCGCCCACGAAGGTGAGGGATACGAAGGTGACGAGCACGACGGACAGCGCCATCGTGGAGTTGCGGCGCAGTCCGCTGAGGACCTCGCCCAGGATGAACCGGATTCTCATGCCGCCCGCCTCACACCGTCTCCAGGCCGTACACGCCGCGGTCTTGGTCGCGCACCAGGTGGCCGCCCTTGAGTTCGATCACGCGCTTGCGCATCTGGTCCACGATCTCGTCGTCGTGCGTCGCCATCAACACGGTGGTGCCCGTGCGGTTGATCCGGTCCAGCAGCCGCATGATCCCCACGGAGGTGCCCGGGTCGAGGTTGCCGGTGGGCTCGTCGCACAGCAGGATCGGCGGGTGGTTCACGAAGGCGCGCGCGATCGCAACGCGCTGCTGCTCGCCGCCCGACAGTTCGTGCGGCATGCGCCGCTCCTTGCCCGCGAGCCCCACCAGCTCGAGCATCTCTGGCACGTTGGTCTGGATGTCGCGCTTGGACTTGCCGATCACCTGAAGCGCGAAGGCGACGTTCTGGTACACGGTCTTGTTAGGCAGCAGCCGGAAGTCCTGAAACACCGCCCCGATCTCGCGGCGCAGGTGCGGCACCCGCCAGCTCGACAGCCGGTTGAGGTGGCGGCCCGCGACGAACACGTCGCCCGCCGTGGAGCGCTCCTCGCGCAGGATGAGCTTAAGGAAGGTCGACTTGCCGGACCCCGAAGAGCCCACGAGGAACACAAAGTCACCGCGCTCAATCTCCACGGAGACGTTGTCGAGCGCAGGCCTCGCTCCACGCGTGTAGACCTTGCTGACGTTATCGAGTCGAATCATGCCACCGGACGCGAGGGGTCGGACTCGCGCTCCTTGCAGGGTAAGAAGGCCCAGCCACGCCCCGACTTAGGCGCGCCGGGGCCACGCTGCGACGTGCGTCACACCGGTCCCCACCGTGCGGGCCGACAGGGTCGGGCCCGGCTGGGCCCATACGGCACCGTGCCAGCCACGACGGCCGATGCGCGGGCCTAGTCTGCGTCTACCTGCTGGCGCCGCCAGCGAATACCGGCGTCAATAAACCCGTCGAGGTCGCCGTCGAACACCACCTGCGGGTTGCCCACCTCGTGCCCGGTGCGCAGGTCCTTCACCAGCTGCTGGCCGTACAGGAAGTAGGAGCGCATCTGGTCACCCCAGCTGGCCTTGATGTCGCCGGCGAGCTCCTTCTTCTGAGCCGCCTCCTCCTGCTTCTTGAGCAGCAGCAGCCGGGACTGCAATACCCGCATGGCGGCCGCGCGGTTCTGAATCTGGCTCTTCTCGTCCTGCATCGACACCACCAGCCCGGTCGGCAGGTGGGTGATGCGCACCGCGGAGTCCGTGGTGTTGACGGACTGCCCGCCCGGGCCCGAGGACCGGAACACGTCGACCTTGATGTCGCTCTCGGGCACCTCGATGTGGTCGGTGCCCTCGATCAGCGGGATCACCTCGACCGCGGCGAAGCTGGTCTGGCGCTTGTCGGCGGAGCCGAAGGGACTGATGCGCGCGAGACGATGCGTGCCGGCCTCCACGGACATGATGCCGAACGCGTAGGGTGCCTGGATCTCGAAGGTCGCCGACTTGATGCCTGCGCCCTCCGCGTAGGAGGTGTCGAGCACCTTGGTCGCGTACCCGTGGCGCTCGGCCCAGCGCAGGTACATGCGTAGCAGCATCTCGGCAAAGTCGGTGGCGTCGTCTCCGCCAGCGCCGGAGCGGATGGTGACCACGGCGTTGCGCTCGTCCCACTCCCCCGTCATGAGGGTGCGGATCTCCATCGCGGACAGGTCCGAACGCAGCGTGGTGAGCTCGGCGTCGGCCTCCGCCAGCGTCTCGGCATCGTCGCCCTCGACGGCCATCTCGACGAGCACCTCGAGGTCGTCGATGCGGTCGCGGAATGAGGTCAACCGGTCCAGCTCGGAGCGCGTGTAGCTGAGCTTCTGGGTGACCGCCTGCGCGTTGTCCTGGTCGTCCCACAGATCGGGAGACTGGGCCTGGTCCTCGAGCTCGATGAGCTGGTTGCGCAACGTCTCGGGGTCGGTCACCGCCTCGATCTGCTCGAAGGTCGCGCGCAGCGCGGAGATCTCTGCGGGGAAGTCGGTAGCCACAACCATCAAGTCTAGCCGGGCGCCGGGCGGGACAAGAGGCTTGCCCGGCCGGCACCGCATGCACAGGCGCCTCCGCGCCCGAAGGGAGCGACCCGACGACCGCATCGGCCGTACGAAACAACCGCATCGGCCGCATAACACAACCGATCAGGGCGACCGGGGGGACAAGAAAGCCCCGGCGCGAGCGCCGGGGCTTCCGTGTGCGCCGGGGTGTGTCCATATCCGGCGACTTTCTCGAGGTCACGCTCGCGGGGCGTCCCCCGCCCCGCGAGCGCTCCTGCTAGCTGGTGGCCTTGCGGGCACGCGCCTTCTTAGGGGCGGGTGCGGCGGCACCGTCGACCGCGGGAGCCTCGGCGACGACGCGGCCCTTGGCCTCCTCGTACCGGACCCCGTAGTACGCGGCCTCCATCATCACCTTCATGTCTGCGAGCATCGGTACGCGCGGGTTCGCCGGTGCGCACTGGTCCTCGTAGGCATTCATGGCCAGGGTGTCGAGGGAGGACATGAACTCCGCCTCGTCGACGCCCACCTGCTGGAAGGACCGCTCGATGCCGACCTTGTCACGCAGGTCCTCGACCGCGGTGGCGTAGGCCTCGACGGCCTCCTCCGGAGTCGAGTGTGCGAGACCGAGCATCTTCGCGATCTCCTGGAACCGCTCGGGAGCCACGTAGCTCTCGTACTTGGGCCATGAGGTGGGCTTGGTGGGAACGCGACCGTTGTAGCGGATCACGTGCGGCAGGTAGATGGCGTTGGTACGACCGTGGGCGACGTGGAACATCGACCCGGTGACGTGGCTCATCGCGTGGACGAGTCCCAGGAACGCGTTGCCGAACGCCATACCGGCGATCGTCGCGGCGTTGTGCATCTTCTCGCGAGCCTTGACCGCGGAGCCGCCTACCGTCACGGACTCCTCGATGTACTCAAACACGAGCCGGATCGCCTGCAGCGCCATGCCGTCGGTGAAGTCGTTCGCGTACACGGACACGTACGCCTCGGTGGCGTGCGTCAGGGCGTCAAAGCCGGAGTCGGCCGCGACCCGTGCCGGCAGGTTCGCCGTCAGCACCGGGTCGACGATCGCGACGGTCGGCGTCAGCGCGTAGTCCGCGAGCGGGTACTTGCGGCCGGTCTCGGTGTCGGTGATCACTGCGAACGGCGTCACCTCCGCGCCGGTGCCCGACGTGGTCGGGATGCACACCAGCTTGGCCAGTTCGCCCAGCTTGGGGAACGTGAACGCGCGCTTGCGGACGTCGAAGAACTTCTCCTTGAGGTCCGAGAACACCACGTCGGGGTGCTCGTACATGAGCCACATGACCTTGGCGGCGTCCATCGGGGATCCGCCACCGAGAGCGATCAGGGTGTCGGGCTTGAAGGCGCGCAGCACCTCGGCGCCCTTCTTGACCGTGTTGATGGACGGCTCGGGCTCGACGTTGTCGATGATCTGGACCGAGACGGCGTTGCTGCGCCGGTGGAGCACGTCGAGGATCTTGTCGACGAGGCCAATCTGCGTCATGGTCGCGTCGGTGATGATCGTCACCCGCTCGACGTCCGGCATGTCGCGCAGGTACTGGATCGAGTTGGGCTCGAAGTACGTCTTCGCCGGAACCTTGAACCACTGCATGTTGTTGTTCCTCCGGCCAATGCGCTTGACGTTGATCAGGTTCACGGCCGTCACGTTCGAGCTCACGGAGTTCTTGCCGTAGGAGCCGCAGCCGAGCGTGAGCGACGGCATGAAGGCGTTGTAGATGTCGCCGATACCACCCTGGCTGGAGGGCGAGTTGGTGATCACGCGCACCGCCTTGACGCGGCGGCCGTACTCCTGGATCAGGTCCAAGTCCTCCGCGTGAATCGCGGCCGAGTGGCCCAGTCCGTGGAACTCCACCATCTGCTCGGCGAGGGTGAGGCCCTGCTCGGTGCTGTCGGCGCGCAGGACGGCCAGCACGGGGCACAGCTTCTCGCGCGTCAGCGGCTCGGCCTCGCCCACGAGGGACACCTCGGCGAGGATGATCGAGGTCTCTTCCGGCACCTCGAAGCCCGCCTGCTCAGCGATCCACTGCGGGGACTTGCCCACGATGTTCGGGTTGAGCTTGGCGCCGGCGCAGTTCTCGCCGTGTGCCTGGACTCCGAAGATCAGCTCCTCGAGCTTGGCCTTCTCCTCCGGCGTCACGCGGTAGGCGTGCAGACGTGCGAACTCGGACATCGTGGCGTCGTAGATCGACGCGTCGATGATGGCCGCCTGCTCGGAGGCACAGACCATGCCGTTGTCGAAGGCCTTGGAGACCACAATGTCGTTCACGGCGCGCTTGAGGTTCGCGGACTCGTGCACGTAGGCGGGGACGTTGCCGGCGCCCACGCCCAGCGCGGGCTTGCCGCAGCTGTACGCGGCCTTGACCATCGCGTTGCCGCCGGTGGCCAGGATCAGCGCGACCCCGTCGTGGTTCATCAGCGCGCTGGTCGCGTCGAGCGAAGGCGCCTCAACCCACTGGATGCAGTGCTCGGGGGCGCCGGCCGCGATGGCCGCGTCGCGCACCACCCGTGCCGCCGCCACAGAGGACTTCTGTGCGCTCGGGTGGAAGGAGAAGATGATCGGGTTGCGGGTCTTCAGCGCAATGAGCGACTTGAAGATCGCGGTCGACGTGGGGTTGGTGACCGGCGTGAGGCCGGCGATCACGCCCACCGGCTCCGCGATCTCGGTGATGCCAAGAATCGGGTCCTCGTGGATGACGCCCACGGTCTTCATCTTTGCCATCGAGTGAGTGACGTGCTCACACGCGAAGATGTTCTTCACGGCCTTGTCCTCGAACACACCGCGGCCCGTCTCCTCGACGGCCATGACGGCGAGTGCGCCGTGCTGGTTCAGCGCCGCGACCGACGCCTTCTTGACGAGCAGGTCCACATCCGCCTGCGTGAAAGTTGAGTACGCCGCGAGCGCCTGCTGGCCGTTCGCGACGAGTTGATCGATGGTGTCGGAGACCGCGGGGGCGGCGGTGGGTGACTCGGTCGTGGCAGTCATCTCGATTCCTTCCGAGGGAGGGCACCTGATGCGCCCTGATGACACGACGATATGTCCACCCCAGCGGTTTTCTCAGGGGCATTGGTCCCGGGGACCTAAGGCCCACGGCCGATGCGCCACGTGGGCGGGGCGCGCAGAGGGCGGCACTTCCGTGAGGAAGTGCCGCCCTGTGCGTCCTGTGAGTGCCTCGGTGCCCGAATGCACTCATCGTGGGCGCTGAGTACCTTCTAGGGCGCGCGCCGTCGGTAGCGGTCAGCCGGTGAAGAGCGCCGCGGCCTTGATGGCCGTCTGGGTCACGCCGTAGATCAGGCCGGAGCCCACCACCACCCACAGCGCGAGCGCCAACGGATTAGTGCGGGGCGGGGCCGTCTTCTTGTCGGTCATGATCATCCCTTCGTCTCGGCGAGCGTGGGGAGCTCAGCCTCGTCCTTGGATACGTCCTGTGACGCGTTGAGTTCGTGCTCGGGCACCGCATCGGCCTTCTCATGCCACTTCTCGGAGACCGGCTTGACGAGCAGGTTGGCGATGAAGCCCACCACCAGCACGCCCACCATGATGAGCAGCGACGGGCGGTACAGCTCCCCACCCTCGAGCCCCTGCGCTTCAAGGTTGTCCAGCACGGAGTTGACGATCAGTGGCCCGGCCACTCCGGCGGCGGACCATGCGGTCAGCAGCCGGCCGTGGATCGCGCCCACCTCGAACTCGCCGAACACGTCCTTCAGGTATGCCGGGATGGTTGCGAAGCCGCCGCCGTAGAAGCTGATGATCAGCACCGCCAGAGGCACGAACAGCACCATCGCCGAGGGGCCCGCGATCGCGATCGTGACGTACGCGATCGCTCCGGCTCCCAGGTACATCACATAGGTGTTCTTGCGACCCAACACGTCGGACAGGCTCGACCAGCCAATGCGCCCGGCCATGTTGGCGAGCGACAGCAGACCGACGAACCCGGCAGCCGCGGCGGCCGTGATGGCGGGGAAGAAGTCCTCGACCATGGGCTTGGCGTTCTCGAGGATGCCGATTCCCGCGGTGACGTTGGTGAACAGCACGATCCACAGCAGCCAGAAGGCCGGGGTCTTGATCGCGTTCGTGGCGCTCACCTGGCCGCCGGTGGAGAGCTTCTTGCGGTGCTCCTTGGGCACGTAGCCTTCGGGCAACCAACCCTTGGGGGGCACGCGCACCACTGCCGCGCCTGCCAACATCAGCAAGAAGTAGATCCCGCCGAGCGTGAGGAAGGCGGGCACGAGCGCATCGGCTTCCGTGTCGCCGAACCTGCCGAGCAGGAACTGCGACAGCGGGGCAGCCACCATGGCGCCACCGCCGAACCCCATGATCGCGAGGCCCGTGGCGAGGCCCGGGCGGTCCGGGAACCACTTGATGAGCGTCGAGACCGGGGAGATGTAGCCCATACCGAGCCCGATGCCGCCGAGCACGCCGTAGCCCAGGTAGACCAGCCACAGCTGGCCCAGCGACACTCCGACCGAGGCGACCGCGAACCCGCCCGCCCACGCGAAGGCGGCGAGCACCATCGCGGCGCGCGGTCCGGTGCGCTCCATCCAGCGGCCGCCGAATGCGGCGGACAGGCCGAGCATCACGATCGAGATCGAGAAGATCATGCCGATCTGGGTGTGGCTCGCGTCGAACCTGTCGATCAGTGCGTCTTTGAAGACGCTGAACGCGTACACCTGGCCAATGCTCAGGTGGACGGCGAGAGCCGCAGGCGGCACCATCCAGCGGTTGTATCCCGCGGGCGCTACGGTGCGCTCGCGACTGAGGACGGACATCATGGTTTTGCCTCCGGAGAAGAGTAGTTGATGTCTTCAATGGTCGCGGGCCCGTGGGCGCCCTCCCAGGGACTTAGGTCACCTCGAGTCGTGTGCGCGGCGCAGGCCGATCTGCCTGCGGGTCAGTCGGTGATGAGGTCGCCGTGCCAAGCGCCGATGCCGCCCTCGAGCCCAAGCGTGCTGCCCAGTCCGGCCGCGGTCATGTGATCGATCGCGACGCGGGAGCGGTTGCCGGAGCGGCAGTACACGGCGTAAGAGGCGTCCGGATCGAGCTGCGCGACCGCATCGACGAAGTCCGGGGAGGAGACGTCGATGTTGACGGCACGCGGCACATAACCCTCCGCGAACTCGGCGGGGGTGCGCACGTCGACGATGATGACGTCCTCGGACTGGGCGGCCTCAGCGAACGCCTGGCCGCCCACGTGCGTGCCGTCGAAGACGTCGACGGCGAGCGAGGCGGGGGCAGCTCCCGTATCTTCCTGCGCGGGCGCGCACGCGGACAGGGCAAGGGCGGCAAGCGCGGCCACGAGGACCGCGCGCAAGGCACGGACGTTCATGTCCATCACCATACCCCCACGGGTATCAGAATGCACGGGAGCTGGCGGCCAGTGGCCCTAGGCCACGGTCACCGGCAGCCCGTAGGACTCCAACTGGCCTTTGACGCGCGCGATGAGCTCGTCCGACGGAGGCTTCGCGTCGGCCAACAGGTAGGGCTCCCCCGTCGCCTCCCACTTGTACTGGCCCAATTGGTGGAAGGGCAGGATCTCCATGCGCTCCACGCCGTCGAGCGTGGCCACAAACTTGCCGATGGCGTCCACGTTGTCCTCGGCGTCGGTGAGGTCTGGCACGAGCACGAACCGCACCCACATCGTCTTGCCCAGACGGGACAGCCGCTCGGCGAAGTCGAGCGTGGGCTGCAGCGGCCGGCCCGTGACTCGCTTGTATGTCTCTGGCAGTCCCGACTTGATGTCGAGCAGCACGAGGTCGATGCTGTCGAGGTCCTCGTCACTCAGGCGCGCTCCCAGGAGTCCCGCCGTGTCGAGGGCGGTGTGAATACCGCGCGCATGCGCTTCACGGAATACGTGGGTGACGAACTTCGACTGAAGCAGGGGCTCGCCGCCGGAGATGGTGAGGCCACCGCCCGTCACATTCATGACTGTGGTGTAGCGGGTAAGGCGCTGTATCACCTCGTCCACGGTGTGGCGCTTGCCGTTCTTCATGCGCCACGTATCCGGGTTGTGGCAGTACTGGCAACGCAACCCGCAACCCGCCATGAACAGCGTCATGCGGGTGCCGGGGCCGTCGGCACCGGTCACGAGGTCCCAGGAGTGGACGGAGCCGGCCGTGTGGTCGACGATCCTTTCGGACGCGGCCATCTCGGCGTCCGCAATCTCCATGGGCGGGCCGGGCAGCAACTCCACCGAGACGTCATGTTCGGCCATCGGGCACCTCCTCAGGCACGAGTGAACTCTCCAGACTACGGCGCTCCGCCCCTCGTGAGGGACGGGGCGCCGCGTCTGGCCGCGGCCTAGAGGCCGCCGTGGAAGGTGCGCGACAGTACGTCGAGCTGCTGCTCGCGGGTGAGCCGCACAAAGTTGACGGCATAGCCCGAGACCCGGATGGTCAACTGCGGGTAGTTCTCCGGGTGCTCCATGGCGTCTTCGAGCGTCTCGCGGTTCAGCACGTTGACGTTCATGTGGAAGCCGTGCGACAGCGCGTAGGCGTCGAGCACGCCGACCAGGTTCTTGATCTGCTCCGGCTTGTCGCGTCCGAGCCCCGCGGGCACGACCGTGGTGGTCAGCGAGATGCCGTCCTCCGCGTCCGCATACGGCAGCTTCGCGACGGACAGCGCCGATGCGACGATGCCGTGGGTGTCGCGGCCGTTCATCGGGTTCGCTCCCGGCGCGAACGGCTCGCCGGAGCGGCGGCCGTCCGGGGTGTTGCCGGTGTGCTTGCCGTAGACCACGTTCGAGGTGATGGTCAGCACCGACTGCGTGTGCTTGGCGCCACGGTAGGTGGGCTGCTCGCGGACCTTCGTCATGAAGCGCTGCACCAGCTCTACCGCGATGTCGTCGACCCGGTCGTCGTCGTTGCCGAAGGTGGGGTACTCCCCCTCGACCTCGTAGTCGACCGCGAGGCCCGTCTCGTCCCGGATGGGGCGAACGGTCGCGTACTTCATCGCGCTCAGCGAGTCCGCCGCGACGGACAGGCCGGCGATGCCGCAGGCCATGGTGCGCAGGATGGAGCCGTCGTGCAGGGCCATCTCGAGACGCTCGTAGGCGTACTTGTCGTGCATGAAGTGAATGCAGTTGAGCGCGTCGACGTAGGTCTCGGCGAGCCAGTCCAGCAGCCCGTCGAAGGCGGCGAGGGTCTCATCGAACTCGAGCACCTCTCCCATCAGCGGTGCACTGACGGGCGCGATCTGCTGGCCCGAGATCTCGTCCCGGCCGCCGTTGATCGCGTACAGCATCGCCTTGGCAAGGTTGACGCGCGCTCCGAAGAACTGCATCTGCTTGCCGACCTCCATGGCGGACACGCAGCAGGCGATCGCCGCGTCGTCTCCACACTGGGAGCGGATCAGCTCGTCGGTCTCGTACTGGATCGACGAGGTGTCGATCGACACCTGCGCGCAGAAGTCCTTGAACCCCTGGGGCAGCTGGTCCGACCAGAACACCGTCAGGTTCGGCTCGGGCGCGGGCCCCAAGTTGTACAGGGTCTGCAGGAACCGGAACGAGGTCTTGGTCACCAGCGGGCGACCGTCGTCACCCATGCCGCCAATGGACTCGGTGACCCACGTCGGGTCCCCGGAGAACAGGGCGTCGTACTCGGGGGTGCGCAGGAACCGCACAATGCGCAGCTTGATCACGAAGTCGTCCACGACCTCCTGAATGTCGGACTCCGTGAGGGTGCCCTCGGCCAGGTCGCGGGCCGCGAAGATGTCGAGGAAGGTCGAGGTGCGACCCAGCGACATCGCGGCGCCATTCTGCTCCTTGACCGCGCCCAGGTAGGCGAAGTAGAGCCACTGCACGGCCTCGCGGAAGTCGCGTGCCGGGCCGGAGATGTCGTAGCCGTAGCTCGCCGCCATCGCCTTGAGCTCCTGGAGAGCGCGAATCTGCTCGGCGTTCTCCTCGCGGTCACGGATCACGTCCTCGGTGGAACGCTCCATGTCGAGGATGCCGCGCTCGGACTTCTTGGCCGCGATGAGTGCATCCACGCCGTACAGCGCCACGCGGCGGTAGTCGCCGATGATGCGGCCACGGCCGTACGCGTCGGGCAGGCCGGTGACGATGTGCGAGCGGCGGGCCGCGCGCACGTTCGGCGGGTACACGTCGAAGACGCCGGCGTTATGGGTCTTGCGGTACTCCGTGAAGATCTTCTCGAGCTCAGGGTCGACCTGGTAGCCGTAGGTTTCCAAGGCGTTGGCGACCATCCGCCAGCCGCCGAAGGGCATGATGGCGCGCTTGAGCGGCGCATCGGTCTGCATGCCGACGATGACGTCTTCGCCGTCGAGCACGTAGCCGGGGGCGTGGGCGGTGATCGACGAGGGGGTCGTGGCGTCGATGTCGTAGACGCCCTTCTCACGCTCCTCGGGGAACAGCGCGACGATGGAGTCCCAGGCACGGGCGGTGCGCTCGGTGGGGCCTTCGAGGAACGACGCGTCGCCCTCGTAGGGGGTGTAGTTGGCCTGGATGAAGCCGCGCACGTCGATGCCGTCGGACCACGGGCCTCGCGCGAAGGCTCGCCATTCGGCCTCGTGAGCTGCGGAATCGGCGGCTGCGGCGGTGGGGGTGTCGGTCGCGGTCATGGAATTTCCTCCCTGGTGGGGCCCGTTCCTTGGGTGCGGGACGGGCCGAGCCATGTACTGCACCGTGGCGTCCGGGTCGGGTGCCATCGGCGATATCTCAAGGGTATGTCTCGTTACCACGCTATACCTGGGACCTACGGCCCTCGGTGGTCAGCGCTGCAGGCCAGGGAGATGGGCCCGTGCAGGCATGCCAGACTGGCAATCGTCCCCCTTGTAGCGCCGATCCCCCGGAGCCGCCTGTGCCCGCCGTCACTCTCCTTGCCCACCCGCTCCACGAGGGCTGGACGCTGACCCACGCGGGTGGTGACGCCCCCTCCCAGGTGGAACGCATCACGGTGCCTGCGCAGGTGCCAGGCTCGGCACCGCTGGACTTGGAACGCGCTGGGCTGCTGACCGACGAGCCCCGCGAGGACGGCACCGCCGCGGACTGGATGGCATGGTGCGAATGGCGCTACTCCACGGCCTTCGCGGCCACCCCCGCGACCGAGGGCGAACGGGTGGACGTGGTCTTCGACGGGCTCGACACCGTGGCCACCGTCACCCTCAACGACACCGAGATCGCCCGCACCAAGAACATGCACCGGACCTATCGGTTCGACGTGCGCGAACTGGTGGTGGGCGGTCCCAACCGCCTCACAGTCGACTTCGCCTCCGCACTCGCCTATGC
>JBKBNW010000053.1:0-12176 GCA_046295115.1 Demequina sp. | reverse complement strand
CGGCCGCCACAGCGACGCCCGCCCCCCAGGGCAGTGGCGGCGTGGCGGCGTGGTCTCGGATCGCCTCTTCGTAATACCCGATGAGGGTGTCGCACACGCGCGGCCAGGTGCGGTCCTCGACCGACACCCTCGCGTTCGCGGAGAACACTGCGCGGCGCTCGGGGTCGGTCACCAGCGTGCGCACGCCCGCGACCATCGCGTCGAGCCGTCCCGGCGGGTAAAGATAGCCCGTGTGGTCGGGGTCGACGAGGTCGATAGGACCGCCGCGCCGGGGTGCGACCACAGGGACTCCCGAGGCGTGCGCCTCCTGGATGGTCTGGCAGAACGTCTCGAGTTCTCCGCAGTGGACGAACACGTCGAGGCTCGCGATCGCGCGCGCCAGCTCGTCCCCCGCGAGAAAGCCGGTGAACACCGCATCGGGCATGAGCGACTCGAGGCGGGAACGGGACGGGCCCTCGCCGATGATCACCACCTGGATCCCGTCGACCTCGGACAACCGTGCCAGGTCTCCCACGCGTTTTTCTGCCGCGAGCCGTCCCGCGTACCCGACGATCACCTGTGCGCGTGGCGCCCAGGCGCGGCGCAGGTCGGCGTCGCGGCGATCGGGGCGAAAGCGGGCCGTGTCGACCCCGCGTGGCCACAGCCGTAGTCGTGGCACACCGAGCTGTTCGAGTTGGCGCATCGCGTACGTCGATGGCGCCAACGTCAGGCCCGCACGGGCGTGAATGTTGCGCACGCGGTTCCACAAGATGGGCTCGCCCCACGCGACGTTGTAGCTGCCCGCGTAGCTCGGAACCTCGGTCTGATAGATCGCCACCGTGGGCAGGTCGAGCTCTTGTGCCGCGCGGATGGCCGACCACCCGAGCATGAACGGAGAAGCCAGGTGCACCACATCGGGCTCGAAGTCTTCGAGCATGCGCTCGATGCGTGCGGAGCCCGATAGCGCCACCCGCACGTCGTCGTAGCCGGGCCACCCCATCGACGGCAGCCGCCGAACGGTCGCGGCGCCGTATCGCACCGGGCCCGCAGACCCCTTAGCCTCCGGCGCGATCACCAGGGCCTGGTCGCCGCGCGCGGTCAGGTGCTCGATGACTCGCAAGAGGGAGTGCGTCACGCCGTTCGCGTGCGGCAGGAACGACTCGGCGACCAGGGCGACCCTCACCCACCCATTGTCGCCACCGCCCGGTCCGGCGGCGACACCGGAGCTGCAAAGTCCCGTGAATGTTGGGTGAAGCATCGACGGTCGGTGAGATAAGTAGCCCGCGGCGCGGGTGGGACAATAGGAGTCATGTCCATGAATGCCCGCTCGCTTCTGCGCGCCCTGACCACCCTCGCGGGTGCTGCCGCCCTCACGTTCGCGTGGGCCGGGCCCGCTGTCGCGCATACCGAGTTGCGCGCATCGACGCCGGAGGAGGGCTCGACGGTCGATCACTTGTCAGAGGTCAGGCTCGAGTTCACCGGCACCCTGCTCGCCATCGGCGCGGAGCTGATGTTGATCGACGCCACTGGCGCCGAGCACGCGCTCGACCCCGAGTTTCCGTCGGTGAACGCGGTGACCGGACGGGTGGACCGGGCGATGCCTGCCGGCGACGCCCAACTGCACTGGCGCATTGTCGCGGAGGACGGGCACCCGATCGACGGGGTGCTCGCGTTCACGTTTGAGCCGTCCGGCGAGCCCGCCGCCGGGAGCCCAACTCCAGGTGAGACGGCCGCCTCCGAGCCTTCAGCCGAGCCCTCAGCCGAGCCCGCACCCACGGAGACGTCCGCGACGCCGGAACCCAGCGCATCGGCCGATCCCGAGGAAGACGCGGCTGATGGCCTGCCGGGCTGGGCGTTGGCGCTGCTCGGGCTGCTCGCCGCTGGCGGCGCGGTCGCCGCGATTCTTGTTCGCCGGGCGCGACAGTGATGGCGCGCACCGATTGCGCGTCACGGTTGTCCGCATGACGGGCCTGCCGTCGACCGCTGAGGCCGGCTTGCCGCGCTGGCGCGTCCCGCCCAGTGCCCGTGACCCCCGCGCGTGGCACGTGCTGGCGGCGTTCGCGGTCATCGGGTTCGGCATCGGCCTCACCCAGAACGGCGCCGCGAGCGTGGTGCAAGACCAGATGGCGGATCTCGACACCTCCGTGGACGTGCTGGGCTTCACCATGGTCGCGTACTCGCTCGGCGTGGTCGTCGGCGCGCCGCTCATCATGCTCGGGCTCGGTCGGGTGCGCCGCCGGCCGTTGCTGATCGCGATGGCCGGGGTCTTCCTCCTCACGACGGTCGCCACTGTGCTCGCCCCGACGGTGGAGGTACTGATGGCGGTGCGGTTCGTCGCCGGGCTGCCTCACGGCGCGCTGCTGGGCGTCGCGTCCTTCGTGGCGATGAGCGTCATGGGTCGTGAGCGTCGCGGCAAGGCGGTGTCGATCATCATGCTGGGTCTCACCACCTCACTCGTGGTGGGTGTGCCGCTGATGCAGTGGCTGTCGAACGTGGCGTCGTGGCGCATGGCGTACGTGGTGGTCGCCGTCATCGCCGCGATCGGGCTGCTCGGCGTGTGGCTGTTCACCCCTGACGTGCCCGGCGACCCCGCCGCCTCGCCCAGATCCGAGCTGCGGGCCCTGCGCGGCCGGCCGCTGTGGACGGCGATCATTGCGGTCACCGTCGGCTTCGCGGGGCTGGGCGCCGTGTTCTCGTACATCGTGCCGCTGCTCGAGGTGACGAACGGTTTCGCCTCTGGCCAGGTGACGTGGATCCTGGTGGCGTGGGGTGCGGCCATGACGTGCGGCGCCTACATTGGCGGCCGGCTCACCGACCGTTCGCACATCGGAGCCGGGCGGCTGGGACTGTCCATCGCGGCGCTGGCGCTGCTGGGACTCGGGCTCTTTGGCGACATCCCCGTCGCGACGGTGGTGCTGCTGGTCGTGCTGGCGTCTTCGGTGCAGGTGTTCTCGCAGGCGTCCCAGGTGCACCTGATGGACGTGCTGGACGGCTCTCCCTCGCTGGGATCGGCCCTCGCGCACGCGGCCCTCAACGCAGCGACCGCCGTCGGTACCGGCCTTGGCGCAGTCGTGATCGCGTGGGGACTCGGGTACCAGGCACCCGCGTGGGTCGCGGTGGCGCTCGCGGCGACCGCACTCGTCATAGTGGTCGCCGGACCCGGCTATCGGGGCCCAGTTTCGTGGCAACGCACCAACGCGCCGCTCGAGCAATCGTGACTATGGAAAGGTGGGGAGCATGAAACTTCGACTCGGTACGCGTGCGTCCCTGCTTGCCCGCACCCAGTCGGGCATGGTGGCCGATGCGCTCGTGGACAGCGCGCGCCAGCGCGGTGTGGACCTCGAGGTCGAGCTCGTCGAAATCACGACCAAGGGCGACATCTCGCGCGGATCCCTCGTGGGGCTGTCGGAGGTGGGGGTCTTCGTCGCCGCGTTGCGCGAGGCGCTCCTCGACGGCTCGTGCGACCTCGCCGTCCATTCGCTCAAGGACATGCCTACCCAGCTGCACCCGGAGCTTGAGCTCGCGGCCGTGTCGGTACGTGAGGACGTCCGGGACGCGCTGTGCACCACCGGTGCCGGGCTGCGCGACCTTGCCGAAGGTGCCGCGATTGGCACGGGTTCCCCTCGCCGCGCGGCGCAGCTGCTCGCGGTGCGTCCGGACCTGCGGGTGGAGCCCCTGCGCGGGAACGTCGACACTCGGCTGGGACGCGTCGGGGCCGACCTGGACGGCGTGGTGCTGGCCGCCGCTGGCCTGGCACGGCTAGGCCGTCTGGGCGAGGCCACCGAACTGATCGACCCCGCGGACATGATGCCCGCGCCGGGACAGGGCGCGCTCGCGATCGAGATTGTTCCCACGGCCGATGCGGCCTGGGCTGACATTGTGCGCTCGCTTGACGATGCGCCGACTCGCGCCTCCGTCACCGCGGAGCGCGCGCTGCTGGGAGTGCTGGACGCGGGATGCTCCGCGCCGATCGGTGCGTACGCGACCGTCGTCGACGGCCAGCTGTCGCTCGCCGCGCGGGTGGTCGACGTGGCAGGGACCTTGGCCCTCAACGAGTCCGCGCGCGGGCCCGCCAGCGAGGCCGCGGCGCTCGGGCGCAGCACGGGATGGACACTGCTGGGCCGCGGGGCCGCCCGGCTCATGGGGAGGAACTGACATGGATCTGACCGCACTGCGAGGACGTCGACTGCTGGTGCCCGTCACCGCACAGCGCCGTCACCTGGCGCAGCGACTGGCGGAGGCCGGCGCGATCATCGAAGAGGCGGAGTTCATTGCCATTGCGCCCACCGAGGATCAGGACGCCCTCGAGGAGGCGACGCTCGCCTGGTGCTCGGGGGACTACGACTGGCTCGCCGTGACCAGCCGCAACGCGCTGCGCGAGATGCACCGGATCGCCTCCACGCGCGGAATGTCGCTCGCCGCCCCGCTGCCCGATGCGCAGGTCGCGACGGTGGGCGAGGCCACCAGGGCGGTGTGCGAGAAGCTTGGGCTCGACGTGGCACTGGTGCCCTCCGGGCGTCAGAATGCGCGCGGGATTGTTGAGGAGTTTCCCGAGGGTCCCGGCCGCGTGCTCGCGCCCCTGGGCAACCTGGCCGCGCCGGTGCTCCCGCGCGGGCTGGAGCGCAAGGGCTGGCACGTCACCGCCGTCGAGGCCTACCGCACCATCGACGGCCCCGGAGTGGGCCGCGCGACGCGCGAGGAGCTCGAAGCGGGGGAGTTCGACGCCGTGCTGCTGACGTCCGGCTCGGTCGCCGAGCGGTTCGCGGCCAGCGTGCCGACGCTGCCCGACCACACGATGGTGGTCGCGATCGGCGACATGACGGCCGCCTCGGCACGCGCGGTCGGCCTGAGGGTGAGTGCGGTGGCCTCCGCGCCGTCGTACGACGGAATCGTCGCGGGCCTGCTCGAGGCCCTTGACCCCGATGTCGCGGAGGCGTACGACGACGAGGACGACGACCACGCGCTGCAGCCGGAGGAGGCCCCGGTCGACGCCGACCTTGAGGCTGACACTGAAGTCGAGGCTGACACCGACGTCGAGCCGGAGGGTGCCGCCACCTCGGCAGACGAGAACCCGACCGAGGACGACGTGACCCGATGACCGTGCCCCTGCCCGCGCATCGGCCGCGTCGCCTGCGCACCACTCCCGCCATGCGCCGGCTGGTGCGCGAGACGCGAGTCGACCCCGCGCAGCTGGTGCTGCCGCTGTTCGTGCGCGAGGGCGCCGACGAGCCGCGCCCCATCGACTCCATGCCGGGCGTGTCTCAGCACGCGCTGGCAGGGATCGGCGCCGAGGTGCGGCGCGCGGCCGATGCGGGACTGGGCGGCGTGATGCTATTCGCCATCCCCGAGGTGCGGGATGCGACGGGTACCCAGGCGTGCGCCGCGGACGGGATCCTGAACCGCGCGATCGCCGCCTCGGTTGACGCCGCCGGGGACGACCTGGTGGTGATGGCCGACCTGTGCCTCGACGAGTTCACGGACCACGGGCACTGCGGTGTGCTCGCGGCGGACGGGACCGTCGACAACGACGCGACCCTCGAGGTCTACGCGCGCATGGCCCTCGCCCAGGCCGACGCCGGAGCCCACATCCTGGGGCTCAGCGGCATGATGGACGGCCAGGTCGCGGCGGTCCGCAGCGCTCTCGACGGCGCCGGCCACACGTCTACCAGCGTGCTCGCCTACGCCGCCAAGTACGCCTCCGCGGCCTACGGGCCGTTCCGGGATGCGGTGGAGAGCGAGCTGCAGGGCGACCGCCGCAGCTACCAGCTCGACCCGGCCAACGGCCGGGAAGGGCTGTTCGAGGCGGCGCTGGACGAGGCGGAGGGTGCGGACATCCTCATGGTCAAGCCCGCGTTGCCGTACCTGGACGTGCTCGCGGAGGTGGCCGCCGCATCGGCCGTGCCCGTCGCGGCGTACCACGTGTCGGGCGAGTACTCGCAGATCGAGGCCGCCGCGGAGCGCGGCTGGATCGACCGCCGCGCGGCCCACGTCGAGGCCGTGACCTCGATCGCGCGCGCCGGCGCCGACATCATCCTCACGTATGCGGCCATCGAACTCGCCGAGTGGCTTCGCCAATAGTGACCAACCTTTGCCCTCAACGCCCTCTCAGGAGGCACAAGTGACCAAGTTTTCAGAGCGCGCCGCCGCGATCCTGCCCGGCGGCGTCAACTCGCCGGTACGCGCGTGGAACGGCGTCGGGGGAGAGCCCGTCCCCATTGCGTCCGCCCACGGCGCGTGGGTCACCGACGCCAACGGCCGCGAGTACGTGGACCTGATCGGCTCGTGGGGACCGGCCATTCTGGGCCACGCCCACCCCACGGTGGTGCAGGCGGTGCAGGAGGCGGCCGCGCGCGGGCTGTCCTTCGGGGCGACCACCGAGAGGGAGGTCGACCTCGCCGAGGAGATCCGCGGCCGCTACGCCCCGGCCGAACGTGTGCGGCTGGTGTCGACCGGCACCGAGGCCACCATGACCGCGATCCGTCTCGCGCGCGGGGCCACCGGCCGCGACAAGATTGTGAAGTTCGCCGGCTGCTACCACGGGCATTCCGACTCGCTGCTGGTCGCGGCGGGCTCGGGCCTTGCCACGGCTGGCGTACCCGACAGCGCAGGGGTCACCCGAGGCACCGCCGCGGACACCATCGTGCTGCCCTACGGCGACGCCGCCGCGCTTACCGAGGCCTTCGCGGAGCACGGCCCGGCGATCTCGGCCGTCATCACGGAGGCCGCGCCCGCCAACATGGGCACCGTCACGCCGCCGCCTGGGTTCAACCGCTTGATCGCGACGCTGTGCCGCTCCCATGGCGCGGTGTTCATCGTCGACGAGGTGCTCACGGGCTTTCGCGCGGGCCCCGCGGGCTACTGGGGAGTCGAGCGCGACGCGGACCTCGCCGCCGGCGTGGAGCCGTGGCAGCCCGACCTGGTGACCTTCGGCAAGGTCATCGGCGGCGGCATGCCCGTCGCGGCGATCGCGGGCCGTTCCGAGTTGATGGCACAGCTCGCCCCCGTCGGGCCGGTGTACCAGGCAGGCACGCTGTCCGGGAACCCCGTGGCCGTCGCTGCCGGGCTCGCCACGATGCGCCTGCTCACCCATGACGTGTACGCGAGCATCAGCCAGAGCGCCGATGCGCTTGCCGGGGGCGTCAGCGACATCCTGGGCGAGGCGGGGATCCGCCACGCGGTGGGCCGGGCAGGCACGCTGTTCTCGGTGTTCTTAGGGCTCACGGAGGCGCCGGTCACGTTCGACCAGGCCGCCGCCCAGGACACCGCGGCGTTCGCGCGCATGTTCCACGCGCTGAACCGCGCGGGCGTGCAGCTCCCGCCCAGCGCCTTCGAGACGTGGTTCGTGTCGCACACGCACGGCGACGTCGAGATCGCGCAGGTGCTCGACGCGGTGCGCGCGTGGGCGGCCACGGAGCCGCCCTCGGCGTGATCGCGCGCGCTAGCAGTGCGTCGGTGCACCTTGAGGCTGCACACGTACCCCCATGCGCTGCCAAGGCGCTGACGGCGGGAGTGATCGCCGCCGCGCCGGACTTGGCCGTGCTCCCATGACCGTCGACAATGGCCGGGTGGACATCGACCTGGCGGGCAACGAGTGACGGCGCTGTTCGGCCTTGACCTGAAGGACAAGCCGATCCTCATCGTCGGTGGCGGCCCGGTCGCGTCGAGGCGCGTCCGCAGGTTTGTGGCCGAGGGCGCGCGCGTGAGAGTCGTCGCGCCGCGCGTCACGGACGACATCGAGCGCCACGCCTCCCACGGCGACATCACCGTGGCCCGCCGCGGCGTCGAACCCAGGGATCTCGACGGCGCGTGGTTCGTGCTCGCGGCGACGGATGATCCGGTGCTCAACGACGCGATCGCGCAGTGGGCGCACGAGCGCCAGACCTGGTGCATCGACGCCTCCGATGCGTCGAAGGGCACGGCCCGGCAGGCGGCGATGTCCAAGCACGGCGACCTCGGGGTGGGGGTGATTTCGCTGGATTCCCCGGACCCGGGTCGTATTCGGGCGGTGCGCGATGCGGTCGCGGCCCATCTAGACGCCGGCGAGGTGGACCTGCGCCGCCGCCGTTCCGGGTCGGGGCGCGTCATTCTGGTGGGCTCCGGCCCCGGGGATCCGGGGCTCATCACGGTGCGTGGCCGGCAGGCCTTATCGGAGGCCGATGTGGTGGTTACCGACCGACTGGGGACCACGGAGCTGCTGGTCACCGTGCCCTACGACGTCGAGGTCGTCAACGTAGGCAAGTCGCCCGACCGCCACCCCGTGCCGCAACACGAGATCAACGCCCTGCTGGTGGCGCGCGCGCTCGCGGGCAAGACGGTGGTGCGCCTCAAGGGTGGTGACCCGTACCTGTTCGGCCGCGGCGGCGAGGAGGTGCATGCGTGCCTCGAGGCGGGAGTGGACGTCGAGGTGGTGCCCGGCATCACCTCCGCATTTGCGGTCCCGGCGCGCGCGGGCATTCCCGTGACGCAGCGGGGAGTGTCCACGTCGGTGCTCGTCACGACGGGCCACGCGGGCGCCGACCCGGCGTCGACCGCCGCGATGGCGGCGGGCGCGACCGTCGTGATCCTGATGGGGGTGACGGCGCTCCCGGAGATCGTCCATGCCGCTCTCGCAGGCGGCTGTGACCCCCGGACGCCGGTCGCGATCGTGGAGAACGGCACCACCGTCCACGAGCGCGTCACGCGGGGAACGCTCACGGATATCGTTCGTCTTGCGGATGAAACCGAAGTGAAACCTCCGGCCATTATCGTCGTGGGACAGGTCGCGCAACCCGGCCTGCTGGCGGGCGCCGTGGCCGCGACGCCAGAGCCGTGACCCCGGGGAGAGGTGGGCGCCGCATGAGCGCAATTCTGATCGGCTGTGCCCACGGCACTCGTGCCGACGAGGGGCAGCGCACGGTGCGCGAGCTGCTCGATGCGGTCCGCGAGGCGATGGACGTCGAGGTGCGCGAGGCCTACGTCGACGTGCAGGACCCCAAGATCGAGCAGGTGATCGAGGGTGTCGATCGCGGTGACGGCGTGTCCGCGGTGGTCGTGCCGATCCTGCTCGCTGGCGGCTACCACGTGCACGTGGACATCGCCGAGGCGGTCGAGGGACGCATGGACATTCGGTCCGCAGGCGCGCTCGGCCCGGACCGGCGACTGCTCGAGATCGTGCGCGAACGGCTCGACGACCAGGGCGTGCCGCACGACGCGACCGTGGTGCTCGCCGCTGCGGGCTCCTCAGACCCGCGCTCGCAGGCGGATACCGAAAGGGCCGCGGAGATGCTGCGCGAGTACTGGGACGGACCCGTGCGCATCGGCTTCGCTGCGGGCACCAAGCCTTCGGTCGCCGATGCGGTGGCGTCGGCACGCGAGAACGGCGAGGATGGCGACGTGGCCGTCGCGTCCTACCTGCTTGCCCCCGGGCTGTTTCAGCGCCGCCTTCACGAGGCGGGCGCCGACTACGTTACGGAGCCGCTCGCGCCGCATCACGCCCTGCTCGAGATCATCGCGGATCGCTTCCATGACGCCCTCAGCACCTGACGCCC
This sequence comes from Demequina sp., assembly GCA_046295115.1. GTDB lineage: Bacteria > Actinomycetota > Actinomycetes > Actinomycetales > Demequinaceae > Demequina. Next base: position 2,670 of record JBKBNW010000053.1, on the reverse strand, counting down.
ATACACGTCAACGCGGGCTGTCGGGATTCGGGGCGGCGGGCCAGCGTGCCCTCGCGGGGGCGTCGGTGGCGATCGTCGGGGTCGGGGGGCTCGGTTGCCCCGCCGCGCAGTACCTGGCCGCGGCCGGCGTAGGGCGGCTCACCTTGATCGATCCCGACCACGTCTCCGTCACCAATCTGCACCGGCAGATCTTGTTTGGCCCCGACGACGTGGGCCGGCCCAAGGCCCACGTCGCGGTTCGCACGCTCCGTGCGCTCGCGCCCGGCGTCGACGTGGTGCCCGTCGTGCGCAGGCTCGACCCGTCCAATGCCCGCGAACTACTCGCGGGCCACGACGCCATCGTCGACAGCACCGATACCTTTGCCTCCCGCCTCGCGGTGGCCGATGCCGCCGAGGCGGAGGGTATCCCGGTCGCCTGGGGCGCGGTGCAGGGGTGGCATGGCCAAGTCACCGTGTTCGCGGGCCGGTCGCGCATGCGCGACCTGTTCCCCGACGAGCCCGTCGAGGAGCTCGAAGCGTGCGAGGGAGGTGCGGTGCTCGGGACGTTGTGCGGTCAGGTCGGGGCGGCCATGGCGACAGAGGCGATCAAGGTCGCGAGCGGTGCCGGAACGTCTCTCGCGGGGATCCTCGCGATCGTGGACGCGCGCACGGGCCGCTGGCGCGAGATCTCGCTCGCGCCGGCCCGCGCCGTACGAGAGGGTGCGAGTGCGCGATCTTGACGCTCACGTCGCGCACGCGCTGCAACTAGTCGCCCCGCTCGGAGCCACGCCACGGCCACTCGACCAGGCCCACGGCCTGACTGCCGCGCGCGACCACACTGCGCGGGACGCCAGCCCGCCCTTCGACAACTCCGCGATGGATGGGTACGCGGTCCGCCACGTCGAGGTCCGGGGCGCGACGGCCGATGCACCGGTGTCGCTGCCCGTCGCGGGGGAGACCGCGGCGGGAGCGCCCCCCGGGATACTGCCTCCCGGGGCGGCGTGGCGCATCATGACCGGAGCGCCCATGCCGGCTGGGGCCGATGCGGTGGTGCCCGTGGAATCCACGGATGGCGGCACATCTCGGGTCGCGGTCGCGGCGCCAGCCACCGCCGGAAGGTTCGTGCGGCGGGCGGGGGAGGACGCGCGAACAGGGGACGTGATCGTGCACGCGGGGCAGGTCCTCACCGCGGCACGGCTCGCCGCGCTCGCGGCGGTGGGCGTGGGGCTCGTTGACACCGTGCGTGCCGCCCGAGTCGCCGTGATCGCCACGGGCGACGAGCTGGTCGACGCCGCCGCGCCGCTCGGGCCAGGGCAGATTCACGACTCCAACGCAGTGCTACTCGCCGGCCTCGTGCGCGAGGCGGGGGCGGAGCCGGTCGTCATGCGCCGCGTGGGCGATCGCCCCGCGGAGTTGATGGAGCGGCTCCAGGCGGTGGCCGCGGACCTGGTGGTCACCACCGGCGGGGTGAGCGTGGGGGCGTACGACGTCGTCAAGGCGGCGCTCGCCGACCACGGCGTGGAGTTCGTCCGGGTGGCCATGCAGCCAGGCAAGCCTCAGGGCCTCGGGACCGTGTTCGGCACGCCGACGGTGTGCCTGCCCGGCAACCCCGTCAGCGTCCTGGTGAGCTTTGCCACGATCGTGGCGCCGATGCTCGCGCGCCTACACGGCAGGGCGGGCAGGGCCACTGAGTGGGCGACCGCGGCGCAGGGGTGGGTGACGCCACCAGGACGCCGCCAGTTCATGCCGGTGAGGTTCACCGCCCCTGGCACGGTGGCCCCGGCGACGAGGGGTGGGTCCGGCTCGCACCTCATTGCCGCGCTCGCAGCCGCCGATGCTCTCGCCGACATCCCCGCGCACGTCGAACAGGTGTCCCAGGGCGATACGGTGGCCCTCGTGAGGTGGAGCCCATGAGTAAGTTCACGCACCTGGATGGCAGCGGTCACGCCCGCATGGTCGAGGTGACGCACAAGCAGCCCTCGGAGCGCCGTGCCACGGCCGAGGCCTTTGTCGAGTGCGCGGATCCGGTCGTGGCGGCCCTGCGTGACGGAAGCGTCCCCAAGGGCGACGTGCTCGCCGTGGCACGGATCGCCGGCATCGCCGCCGCCAAACGCACCCCGGAGTTGTTGCCACTCGCACACGTGATCGGCGTGCACGGTGTGGCAGTGGACGTGAGCGTCGAGGACGACGGCGTGCGGATTGTCGCGACCGTATCGACGGCGGACCGCACCGGCGTCGAGATGGAAGCCCTGACGGCGGCCACCGTCGCCGCCCTCAACGTTCTCGACATGGTGAAGGGGCTCGACAAGGCCACCTCGATCCGCGACGTGCGGCTGCTGTCCAAGCAGGGCGGAAAATCGGGGGACTGGACGCGATCGTGAACGCCGCCGGCGCGCCCCCTAGGCGACGAGGACTACGTACGTGGTGACGGTGCGACTGTTCGCGGCCGCCGCTGAGGCGGCTGGCACGGACCAAGCCCAGGTGTCCGCGACGACCGTGGGCGAGCTGCGCACACGGCTCGTCGAGGCCTTCGGCGACGGCCTTGAGCGGGTGCTCAGACAGTGCGCGATCGTGGTCGCGGGGCACCGCAGTGAGGACGATGCGGCGGCGATCCCTGACCACGCCATCGTGGACGTGCTTCCCCCCTTCGCGGGCGGCTGACGGTCCCGGGGGTCACCGTCGACGTGCGCG
>JBKBNW010000052.1:0-12363 GCA_046295115.1 Demequina sp. | reverse complement strand
AACGTCGGGCCAGGCAACCACGGCGTGGATCGCCGGGGGCGCGTGATGGGCGGGCTGCACATCGCGCACATGCCGTACCGGTCTGCGGACCAGGTCGCACGCAAGTTTCGCAACGGCGCGCGCGCACTCGACGCGGGGGGCGCGCAGGGGTGGGAGGGCTGGCACTGGCGCGCAGGGGCGGACCTCTCCCCCGCCGCGGTGGAGCGCGTGTGGGGGACGATGCGGGACGGGGGTGCGGTGCCGTCGCTGGGCTGGAAGCCCTCGGGCAGCTGGGTCGAGGCATCGCTCGGCCACGCTTCGTGGCCCCTCGCCGCGGATCTGTCGGATCGCTAGCATGGCTGCGTGAGCATCGACTCGGGGGCCCGTGCGACGGTGATTGTGCCGACGTACAACGGTGAGCGCTACCTGCGAGCGACGCTTGACTCACTGGCGGCGCAGACCGCGGGGGTGCTCGATGTGATCGTCGTTGACGACGGCTCCGAGGACGAGTCCGTCGCGATCGCACGGGCGCACGGCGCGGTGACGGAGGTGCTCGAGCAGCCTCACCACGGCGTCGCCGTCGCTCGCAATCGGGGACTCGCCGCAGCGTCGACCCCGTGGGTGGGTTTTCTCGACCAGGACGATCTGTGGCATCAGGACCGGGTCGCGACGATGCTTCAGCTAGCGGCCGACACGGGCGCACATGCGGTGGCAACGACGGAGTCGCGCTTTGCTCTGGAGCGCGACCGGCCCGCGCTCGAAGCGATGAGCGACGGCCGTGAGGCCTGGCCAGAGGCCTGGGTCAACGAGGGCCAGGAGGCCGCGTTGGCAACGGCGGAGATCGACGGTGCCTCCGGCGACGTGACCCCCCTGACGCTTGCGCGCCTGCTGGAAGGCGCGGCGATGCTGACTACCGCCGTGCTGTACCGTCGCGAGGTCGCGATCAGCGCCGGCGGGTGCGCGCCTCACGCGCGCGCCTTGGACGACCACCTACTCAACCTCAATGTCGCGCGAATCGCCGGGCCCATACCCCGCATCGACTCGAAGCAGTTGCTCTACCGCGTTCACTCGCAGTCGACCACCACCAGGTCCCCGATGTCGGCCCCGTTCCTCGCGACTCAGGCCGCGGTGCGGCTCGGGGGGATGTTTCCGGACGAGCCGCGCATCGGCCCCAATGTGGAGCACCTCCTCTACGGACTGGCACGTTCAGATGCGAAGACGTCGGACCAGCTAGCGCTGCTGCTCCTCACCGTGCCGCCCGGCAGCCGCCGCCGCTGGCTCAGGCGCTGGGCGGTGCGGCGCATCGGGTTGAGATGATGCGACGCATCGGCGCCTACCTGCTACCGGGGGATGTCGTGTGGCTCGAACGCACGCTCGCCCAGTGGTACGACATGGTCGACGCCATCGTGGTGCCCGTGCCTCACGGCGGCCTCAGTTGGACCGGGCGCCACCTTCCCGTCGACCAGGCACTCGCCATCATCAGGCGCCTGGACACGCGCGGTATCGTCCGTGAGGTCCCTGGCCACTGGACCGATGCCTCCGACCCGCGCGCCGCCGAACTCGCACAGCGGCAGAGCGCCGTCGACGCGCTTAGCGATGGCTTCGATTGGATCCTGTCGATCGACAACGACGAGTTTTTGCCTGTGCCCGAGCGCCTTCACGCCGTTCTCGAGTTTGCTGAGGAGCGAGGCGTCGCGTCCGTCGAGTGGCCCATGCGAGTGCTGTTCAGGCAAACCCGACGGTCGGTACTCGAAGTCGTCGCCAAGGATGGTGCGCCGATCTACGAGTACCCCGGCCCCATCGCCGTGCGTCCCGGCACCCGGTTGCGAGACGCTCGACGCACCGACGGGTCTTTCCTGCGGCCCATAGTGCGTGGTGATGATCGGTCGGTTCAGGTCGCCCGGGCCGCCGAACCGGGCGAAGTGCGCGCCGAGCTACTGGCGCACGAGGACGCCATCCTGCATCGGTCCTGGGCGCGACCCGCCGGGGACATACGTCGCAAGATCGCCTCCTCTGGACATGCGCGAGACACGTCGTTGGCCAGGTATTACTGGACCACATGGTTGCCCTCGCCGATATTGAGGCCGGTCCTGCGGGATCTCCACCCGCTGTCGGGAAGCCTGTGGCCGTCGTTGCGCCGCCGCCCAAAGGCCGACGTCTTCCTGGATTGACGTGGGATGACGGCGCGTCAGATCACGTCTGCGAACTCGCGTTCGAAGCGCTGGTACACGAGCAAACCGGCAAAGAAGACGACGAGGGCGGCAGCACCAGTGCCCAGCATCTGCCACAGTGGCGGCGCATCCATCCCCAACAGCGACCAGCGGTAGGACTCCATCAGCCACGACAGCGGGTTCATGGTGAACAGCCAGGTGAGGTCGCTGGGAACCGCGTCGAGCGAGTACGCCACGGGAGTCGCGAAGAACAGCAGTTGCATCAGCCACGGCATCACATAGCCCACGTCGCGATAGCGGACCAGCAGCGTCGACGCGGCGAGGCCGATGCCGAGGCCGAGCAGGACGCCGCACAACATCCACAGCGGTAGCGCAAGCGCGGCCCAACCGGGGTTGACTCCGAATGCGAACAGCAACACCACCATCAGGCCGAGCGCCACCACAAAGTCGAGCAGCACCGAGAACGCGCTCGATATCGGAATCAGCAGGCGCGGGAAGAATACCTTGGCGACGAGTGACTGGTTGGCGACCAACGACGGGGACGCGCGGTCCACCACGCCGCCAAAGAGGTTCCAGCCCAGCATGCCCGCGAAGGTGAACAAGAAGTACGGCAGGCCGCCACTAGGCAGGTCGGCGACATTGCCGAAGATGATGGTGAACACGCCGGCCGCCATCAGCGGCTGGATGATCACCCACGCCACCCCGACCACAGTCTGCCGGTAGCGCAGCACCACGTCGCGCATGCCAAAGCGCCACAGCACCTCGCGCGCCTCCCACACCTCGGACCACTTGGGGAAGCTCAGCCCCTTGGGGGGCGTCACGATGATGCGAGCCATGGTCAGCTCCTCTCGTACGAGAAGTCAGTGAGGACCAAGCCCGCTCGGAACGCCTCATCCGACGTGAACTCCGGGTACGGGTACTGGGGCAGCACATCGAAGACGTCGGCCGCCTCCCATGCGTCGAGAATGCCGTTTTGGCACACGGACGCCTTGACGGAATAGGTACCTGGTTTGAGCCAGAGACCGCGCACGGTGAGTTGAATCTCGTGCGGGGTCTCCGGATCAAGCCACATGCCGACCGCGCGGGAGTCGCATTGCGCGATGGTGGCTCCATGCTCATCGTCCACGTGGCAGGAGACGAAGTAGTTCCCGATCACCGCCGGAGCCGCGGGAAGTTTCAGCACGATGATCGTGTCGTCGGTAGGGATCTGCTGTTGGTGCGTCACCTGGACGCTCTCGAGCCGAATCTGTCCGCTGCCTTCCCGTCGGCCAGCATCCTGCTGCTCGACGCGAAAGGTATGGAGGCTGTCGCGGTACGTCTCGAGCGCGCCATCGACGGAGCCGTAGTAGCTGAGCCGACCCTTGTCGAGGTACATCGCTGACGTGCACAGTGCGGTCACGGTGTGGAGTTGATGGCTCACGTACAGGACGGTTCGTCCTTCCGCTGCCGCCGAGCGCATCTTCGCGAGGGACCGGGCCTGAAACTCTGCGTCGCCTACCGCCAGCACCTCGTCGATCGCAAGAATCTCGGTCTCGAGGTGGGCCGCAACCGAGAACGCTAGCCGCACGTACATGCCCGACGAGTAGCGCTTGACGGGTGTCTCGAGGAACTTCGCGATCCCGGAGAAGTCCACGATCTCGTCAAAGCGCCGCCGGATCTCCTTGCGCGTCATGCCCAGCAGAGCGCCGTTGAGGTAGACGTTCTCGCGACCGGTGAGCTCGGGATGGAATCCCGTGCCAACCTCGAGCAGCGAACCGACACGTCCGCCAAGGTCGATAAGCCCCGCGGTGGGCGCGGTGATTCGGGTGAGCAACTTGAGCAGTGTCGACTTGCCTGCGCCATTGCGCCCCACGATGCCGACCGCCTCGCCCCACGGAATGTCAAACTCGACGTCCTCGATCGCTCGGAACTCGTCGTACATGGGCCTGCGAAGAGGGTTCTTGAGGACGTCGACGACCGCGTCGGTAATGCGGTCCATGCCCACGGCGCGCCGATTGATCCGGTACACCTTGGTGAGCCCCTCGACCGAGATCGCGGTATCGCGCATACGACGCCTCCTGGTGATGCCGTACAGCCAGGTAGCACGGCCTCCGCCTATGCCGGTCGTCACGCTACCACCCGGCCCTCTCGTCGCCTAGGGTGAATCTGGAACGACTGGCGAGGGGGGTCAGGACGTGGCACAGACGCGCTTTGCCCGAGGGGTCGTGGTCGTGCTGTCGTGGCACGGCCGGGCCGACACGCTCCGTTTGGTCGAGGCGCTCGCCCCGCGAGAAGCCACCAGCGACATCCTGGTGGTCGACAACGGTTCGTACGACGGCGTCCTCGACGAGGCCTCTGCGCGGTGGCCGGAGGTTCACACGCTCCAGACGGGAGCAAACCTGGGGTTTGCCGGCGGGATGAACCGCGGCATCGCGTGGGCGCTCGAACGCGGCGCCACCTTCGTGACGGTGCTCAACAATGACACGGTGGTGGGACCAGGTGCGATCGCCGCACTGGAGGCGGCGGCCGCGCAGGGCGCGGTCGTCAGTCCGGAGATCTATCGCATCGACGACCCGAGTGTGCTGTGGTTCGGGGGGGCATCCATCGACGAGCGCGACAAGGTCCCGGGCCACGTCGCGGCGGGGGCGCTCGGCGTCGCGTCTCACGGACTGCGCCCGAGCCCGGTGCTCGCGGGATGCTGCCTCACTGCCTCACGGGACACCTGGCAGTCTGTCGGCTTGTTCGACGAGCGTTACTTCCTCAACTTCGAGGATTCCGACTGGAGCGTGCGAGCTGCCGCCGCCGGGCACGACCTGGTGGTCGACACTCGGGTGCGAATACTCCACGCGGTCTCGGCGTCGTTTACCGGCGCAGCGCGGCTGCTCAGCACGTACTACTTTGTGCGCAACGGGTTGTTGTTCAATCGCGTCGTCGGCGGTTCGTTGGTGTCCCGGGTGCATTTTGTTCGCCAGCGAGCGCTGCACACGATCGCCGCGGAACGCCGTGGTGGAAGACACCGGGAGGCTCGGCGCGAGGCGTTGATGGTGGCGTGGGCCATCGCGTCCTACGCCACCGGGCGCTTCGGACCGGCCCCTGCGGCCTTGCAGCGCCGCGTAGACCGCTGGCGACCCCGTGACACGGCTCCCCCTGGCGGCACGATCGGGCCGTCCCTACGATGAGCCGCATGGCCGTGAGTGTGGGTCTACCTCGCAACCGCGCCTGGGCGACCGGCGCGGCGGTGGGCAGCGCAGTCGTGGTACTCGCGGCGACCCTCGCAGGCCTCGCAGTAGGCCAGTCGGACCTTATCCTGCCCATCGCGGTCGGGCTCCTTTTGCTCGGTGTCGCGTCAGTGGACATGACGCTCGTGCCGGTCGTGGCGTTTCCCGCGACGCTCGCATCCATGCGCGTCGGAGGGTTCGTCAGCGTGTCCGACCTGGTGCTGGCCGCCGCCACCATCGTGGCCCTGTTCATGCTCCAGCGCAGGGGCGCGCTCGTCATGCAGCCGCTGGTACTCGCCGGTGCGGTGTACCTCGCACTGACGGTGCCCACATTGATCTGGAACCCCTTCAGAGAGAATCTCATCGAATGGGTCCACGAACTGGTGCTGGTGATCGGTGCCATGGTGGTCGGGTTTGTCGCCGGTCGCCACGGCCGTGCGCGCGCGGCGCTCGGGTCGTTTGTGGCGGTCTGCTCTGGGGTCGGCATCGTCGCGATGTTCACCACCATGACGTCGTTCCTGTCCACCGGATCATTCGTTCCCGCGTACGTGGGTGACCTCCACAAGAACGCGGTAGGCGGCATGCTGGCCGCCGCGCTGATCATCGTGTATGCGCGACCGCCCTGGCTTGCCTGGCCGCGCGGGCGTAACACCCTCGCGTTCCTCATCCTCGCGGGAGGTCTGGCAGCCTCGCAATCGCGCCAGGGAATGATCGCCGCGCTGATCGGAATGCTCGTCGTTGCCATGCGGCCGTACGTGCGGGGAATGAGGCGTCCCAAGCTCATTTGGCTGGTCGCGCTCACCGTCACCGGGGTCGTCGCCGCGAATGTCAATGCCCAGTTGAGCTCGGACAACCCGTTCAACTCTGCCACCACGCGACTGGACTGGTACTCGCAGTCGATCGAGGTGTGGCGCGAGTCCCCCATCTTTGGTCGCGGGCTGCGGTGGTGGCACACCCCCGAGTTCTCGGGCTACATCCAGCCGCCGAACGCCGAACTCGAGGTACTCACGTCTGGCGGCATCGTAGGCCTCGCCGGATTCCTCGCGATGTTCGTCATCGCGGCTTGGTCGCTGCTCCGCCTGCCCTCGGCCTACGGCACGGTGGGACTTGCCGTCGTGGCTGGCAGATTTGCTCAAGGTCAATTCGATCTCTACTGGGTCGCCGGTCAGGCGTCCCTCCTGTGGATGGTGGCTGGCGTCTGCTACGGCGTCTACGCGTTGGACGTCGCACGGGGCGCCGTCGCGAGCGATGGGGCCCCACGGTCAATCGGCCTAGGCGGCAAGGTGACGGCGTGAGGGTCCTCGCCCATGCGCTGACGCCGGGCGATCACTACTCGCCTCGCACCGGTTCCGCTATCCCCACCGTGGTGCATGGCATCGCGGAGGCCTCCTCCGGGGATCCCCGGTGGCGCCACGCTGTCGTCGTGGATCGCACCACGTTCCATCCGCGATACGCGGCGGGGAGCGTGTGGGAGTGCGAGCCAAGTTCGCCGCCATCGCGCGCTGGGGCACTGCTCGACTATTGCCGCGCAGCGCTCGGAGGTCGCCGACTCGCCGAGGACGCCTGGTGGGATGGCGTGGCGCGTCGTGCAGCTCGGGGGGCGCCCGCAATTGTCCTCGCCCACGGGAACCCCTCGCTGGCCGCCCACCCTGCGCTGGTCGATACTCCAGTGATTGTCCACCTGCACAACGCCCTCCCCCGGTCGATGTCGAGGACAGAGGCGGAGCGGGCGGTGTCCCCCGCCGCCGCGATCATCTGTGTGAGCCAGTCCCTGGCGTCCGCGACCGCTTCCCGTCTTCCGAAGGCTTTGCGCTCCCGCATCCACGCGGTGGCACACGGGGTCGACACGGGGGCATTCCATCCACGGGACGGCGAGGTTGGCTCCACGGTGAGAATCATGTTCATCGGCCGCGCGGTTCCTCACAAGGGCGTGCACGTGCTTCTCGCCGCCGCTCAGGCGTTGACAGGGCTCCCCGCGGAGCTGGTCATTGTCGGCTCTCATGGCTTCTCGGCCAATGATCCGGTGACGCGGTATCAACGCCGCCTGGCGCGTCTCGCTCGGCAGTCCCCCATCCCGGTCGAGTTCATGCCGTTCGTGGACCGCTCCGCGCTTCCTGACCTGCTACGCACGGCAGACGTGCTGGTGGTGCCCTCCACGTGGTCCGAGCCCAGTGGGCTTGCCGCCGGTGAAGGTCTCGCCACCGGGATTCCGGTGGTGGCCAGCCACACTGGAGGCCTGCCGGAGGTGGTGGGCGATGCCGGGATCCTGGTCCCGCCTGCCGACGCGGAACCGCTCGCTGCGGCGCTGCGCACGCTCGTCGCCGACGCCGCCATGCGGGCCGAACTGGGGGCCGCGGCACGCAAGCGCGCGCTGGCGCACACCTGGGCACATTCGTGGACGGATCTGCGCGCGGTCATCGACAGCTGCTGACCCGGCGCTCCGCCTCGCACTCGGCTAGAGTGAAAAACATCGAGGCCTGGGGGGGTGTCGCGGTGCGTGTGTTGAGGATTGCCCATCACGGTGTCGTGACTGCGTGGCGAGCGCGAGAGTCAGCCCTGGTGGCCAGCGGCGTGGACGTGAGCCTGGTATGCGCGCGGCGGTGGAATGAGGGCGGGGCCGATGTCGACCTGGTCCCCCTGCCCGGCGAGAACGTCGTCGGCCTTCGCACGTTCGGGCGACACCCGAACCTCTTCGCCTACTCGCCGCTCGGACTATGGCGCGCCCTCGGCTGTGATCCGGAACTGCTCGACATCCATGAGGAGCCAGTCTCCGTAGCGACGGCGCAAGTCCGGCTCACCGCTTGGCTCAGGCGACTGCGCGTGCCGTACGTCCTGTACTCGGCACAAAACATCGATAAGCGCTATCCCGTGCCCTTTCGGTGGTGGGAGCGCTCCGCACTCAAGAACGCTGCCGGCGCGTACGTGTGCAACGACCAGGCGGGGCGGATCCTGCGTGCCAAGGGTCTGCGAGGTCCGTGTGTGACCGTCGGGCTCGGGGTCGGCGAGCACGAGTTCGCGCCCGCGCCGCGCTCGTCACCCACGGCGGCAGCGCCCGTCGTTGGATATGTGGGTCGACTCGACCTCCACAAAGGCGTCGACGTGCTGCTGGAGGCCATGGTGCGAGTGCCGCACGGCCGCCTGGAGATCACGGGCGACGGGCCGCGCACGGAATCCCTCATGCGGCAGGCACGCGCTTTGGGCGTGGAGTCGCGCGTCGCGTTCCTCGGCCACGCGAGTGGCGAGTCGCTCGCGGATCGATACCGAGCGGTCGATGTCCTCGCGGTCCCCTCCCGGGACACCCCAGCGTGGCGAGAGCAGTTTGGGCGGGTCGCGGTGGAGGCCATGGCCTCCGGGGTCCCTGTCGTTGCCTCCGATGCGGGTGCGCTTCCCGACGTGATCGGAGCAGCGGGCCTCCTGGTGCCGCAGAATGATTCCCACGCGCTTGCCAGCGCCCTCATAGAAGCCACTGGTAGTGCATGGACCGACCTGCGTGCTGCAGGCATCGCTCGGGCGCGACGCAACACATGGCCGGCCATCGCCGCACAGCAACGCGCGCTGTACGACTCCGTATGTGCTCCCCGCCCTACACCGGATCCAGACGTCGTGGTGGTCGCGTACGGGGATCCTGCGTTGCTGTCCGACTGCCTCCGGGAGCTCGGCGGTGAGTTTGACGTCACCGTGGTCGACAACTCCTCGTCGGTGCGCACCAAAACCATCGTGGAGGAGGTCGGCGGTCGCTACGTGGACCCCGGGCGGAACATTGGCTTCGGCGCCGGCGTGAACCGTGCGCTCGCCGATCTAGTCGAGCGCGGCCGCCGCCACGACGTCCTGCTCCTCAACCCCGATGCGCGGATCGCACCCGGCCAGGTCCGGTCGATGCACGCGCAGCTGCACGCCTCGCGTCAGTGCGCCGCCGTCGGCGCGTCCCAGACAGACCCCCAGACGGGGACGGCGGTCCAGGCGTGGTGGCCCTTTCCGACACCCGCCGGGGCGTGGGTCGAGGCCCTCGGACTGGGGAGGCTGCGTCGACGGCGCGGTTTCATCATCGGCTCCATCCTGTTGTTGCGCGCGGAGGCCATCGAGCAACTTGGCGGGATGGACGAGCAGTTCTTCCTTTACGCCGAAGAAACGGACTGGCAGCGCCGCGCGCGCGACGCGGGATGGACCATCGCGCTTGCCGAGGTCGCGGCGACACACATGGGTGCGGGCACTGGCGGCGACCCTGGTGTTCGCGAGGGCCACTTCTATGGGAGCCACGAGCGCTACGTGCGCAAGCATCACGGCGCGACGGGATGGGCCGTCTTCCGCGCAGCCAACCTCGCCGGGGCGGCTCTCAGGGGCGTCGTGCTACGGGGACACCGCGGCCAGCAGGCGCGCCGCCGGCGCCGCATCTACGCCATGGGTCCGGTGCGCTGGGAGTCGGCGTCATGACGTCGACACCGGTCGTGCACATGGTCTGCACCGACGCCTTCGCCGGCGTCGAGCGGCTGGTGCTCGCCCACGCCGAATGGGCCGCAAGACAAGGCACCGAGGTGCACGTGATCGGCGGGGCGGAAGGTGCGATGCGGGGCCCGCTCGTCGAGGCGGGTGCGCGGTGGGTGCCGGCCCGTACCCGCAGCGAGGCGCTCGCTGGGCTCGTATCGACGCCCCGGCGCTCGATCCTTGTCACGCATATGACGGAGGCAGACCTGCTCGGCGCTATGGTCCGCCGTCCGCGCGCGTTGCGCCAGGTGAGTTGGCGCCACTTCGCCTCGCCGCGTGGATCCCGCGCCGCCGTGCGGGCACTGGGTGCCTGGTCCGCGCGTGGACTCGCGGGTCAGGTGGCGGTCTCGGAGTACGTCGCCTCCCACGTGGACGGGGCGTGCGTAGTCGTCCGCTCCGGAGTGCCCGTCCGCCCTGCCACGGATGTGCGTCGCCACACCACAGTGGTGATTGCGCAGCGGCTGGAGCCGGAGAAGGACACGGCCACCGCCGTGCGGGCGTGGTCCCACGCCCGCCTCCCGGCACCGTGGCGTCTGGTGATCGCCGGTGATGGCAGCGAGCGCCAAGCGCTCGAACGGCTGGTTCAGCGGCTCGGCGTCGACGGTTCGGTCGACTTTCTCGGTTACCGCGCCGATGTCGCCGCACTGCTCAGTTCCGCGGCCATGGCGGTCGCCCCCACCCCCCGCGAGGGTCTTGGGCTCAGCGCCATCGAGGCGATGGCGGCCGGCGTTCCCGTGGTCGCCTCAGCCGCCGGGGGGCACCTCGAGACAGTGGGAGCCGTGGCGCCGGAGCTGCTCTTCACATCCGCAGACGCAGCGTCCGCGGCGCGGGTGATCGCTCGCCTTGCCGACGACCGGGATGCGCGCGACGCGCATGGCACGCGCCTGCGAGCCCACCAGCGTCGGCACCTCTCCGCCGACACTCAGCACGCCGCAGCGCTCGACGCCGTCATGCGGGCCGGCACCAGTGACGTCTTGGTGCCCGCATGACCACCCGCGCCATCGTCGTGTGCTCACTCGAGGCGTGGGATGACGTCTGGCGGCGCAACCAGTACCTGGTGCGTGAGTTGCTCGCCGCGGATCCGGAGCTCCGGGTGCTGTTCGTCGAGCCGCCGGTGGATCCGCTGGACGCGGCCCTGCGCCGATACCCGGTCCGGCGCGGGTCCGGTCTCCGAGAGATCCCCGGTTACGGTGGCCGGCTCCACGCCTTGGAACCGACCAAGTGGCTGCCGCGCGCGCTCGGCGGCTGGGCGGATCGCGCCCTCGACCGCGCAACTGCACGCGCCGTCCGCCGACTGGGCTGGGATTCGGCGGCGGTATGGATCAACGACCCGCGCCGCGCCGGCCTTGTTGCGATGCTGAAATCCCCCTCGATCTACGACGTCACCGACGACTGGGTGCTCGCGGAACGCGGCGCCCGGGAGTCCTCGCTGCTCAGCCGCACGGACGCCGAACTGTGCGCGAGCGCGACCGAAGTGGTCGTGTGCTCACCCCGGCTGCAGGCCACGAAGGGCGGCACCCTGGTCCCCAACGGCGTCGATGTGGATCGATACCGCGCGCCCGCGCCCCGCCCCGCGGACCTGCCCGCGTCGCCGCTCGCGGTGTACTGCGGGACGCTCCACGAGGACCGACTCGATGTGAGCCTCGTCGCCGACCTCGGCGCGGCGATGGCACGGCAAGACGGAGGCCTCGTGCTCGTGGGGCCTAATGCCCTGCCACCCGACGTCGCAGAACGGGTGCGACGATGCCCCGGCGTGACCGTCCTCGGCCACCGGCACCGCGACCTGGTCCCCGGCTACCTCCAGCATGCGGATGTGCTGGTCGTGCCTCATCGGGTGGTGCCGTTCACCGAGACACTCGATCCGATCAAGTTTTACGAGTACCTCGCTGTCGGCAGGCCCATCGTCTCGACCCCCGTAGCCGGTTTTCGGGACAGCCCGGCCGTGACCGTCGTGGAGCCCTCCGAGTTTGCGGGCGCGGCGGCGGCCGTCGCTGCGGCGGGCGCGGCCACGGTCCGCCACGAGCAGGTGCCGGACTGGTCCTCGCGCGCCGCCGACTTCGGTGCCGTGCTGGACAGAGCGACAAGTAGGGGGGATACATCATGAGTGGTGTCATCGCACACGAATGGATTGAGCCGCGCGGCGGAGCCGAGAACGTGCTTGCCGCGTTTGCCAAACAGTTTCCCGACGCGCCAATCGTGTGCACCTGGGACGACACCCACGGAAAGTTCGTCTCGGGCAGGACGTGCGAGTCGGTCCTCGCGTGGACGCCCCTGCGCAAGTCAAAGGTCGCGGCGCTGCCTGCGATGGCTGTCGCATGGCGCTTCCCTCCGATTACCCGAGCGGACTGGGTGCTGTGCTCGAGCCACCTGTTCGCTCATCACATCAAGATGGCAGACACCCCAAAGTTCGTCTTCGCCCACACGCCCGCGCGGTACCTGTGGGAACCGGACCTGGATCCACGAGGCAGCGGGCTTGCGGCGCGCGCCGCCGAGATACCCCTGAGACGGCTCGACCGTGCGCGGGCGCAAGAGGC
>JBKBNW010000051.1:2051-12570 GCA_046295115.1 Demequina sp. | reverse complement strand
CCCGATCGTGCCGCAGAAGGGCCGGACGCCGCGCAAGGTGGAGTCGACAGAGACTGCAGAGGTCGCGGGCCTGTTCACCGGCAGCGCAGAGGCCGAGGAGCGCGCCACCAACTTCACTCATGGCATGGCGCGCGAGGTGCGCGACCTGCACGAGGCGGAGCAGGCGGCCGATGCGGACGCGGACGACTCGGCGCACCGGGCCTAGGCGGCGGGGGCGGGTGCACTGCAGGTGAGAACGCTAAGGGGAGTGCAATGACCGTGCTGGATGTAGGTGCCCTGTTCGGGGCCGCGCTTCTGATCGCCCTGACCCTGCGCGTACTTGTCATCTATGTCGTCGCCAGAATCCGGTTGACGGACATGATCGGATACGTCACTGCGGCCGCTGGACTGCTCACCGTGGCCGTCTACGCCTGGGATCGATTTGGGACGACGGGCGTCGCGGCATGCGTAGGCGGAGTGGTGATCGCGGTGATGTGGACGTCCGCGACCGTGCGGGCTCGCAAGCGCGATCCCGATCACGAGTTGTTGGGGGTCTTCCTCATCGGCAAGCCGCCACATGCCGTGAGCAATTGGGTGGCAACGCCCGCCCGCAAGGACTGAGCTCGGTCCCGGCCGCGCACGCTCGCGATCGCCAGGCCAGCATCGGCAGCGCCGACGGAGGCGGCTTCGTAGCGCTGCTGATTACGCGAGCGTGTAGCGGATGGTGTCTTTGGTCAGGTGGGGAAGGTCCTTAAGAGCATCTGCCGCGTGCCCAAGAAACGGCGTTGCTCGTCTCCAGTCGGCTGGTACTGGCGAGAGTCGTCGAGCGTCCGCCAGTGCGTTGACGGATGCGACCTGGGCATCGGTGAGTGGAGTCACCGCCACGGGACCTCACCTAATACTGGGACCACTGGGTTCGCCTCCATGTCCGCGTGAAATCCCGAACGCGCTCCTCGACGCGACTGCATGCGCTGTAGACAGCGTCGCCATCAGGGGTGCCGGCAACCATGGCGTCGATGTCTTGCGGTGGCGGCCCAGCGACGCCTCTCACGCGAGCAGCGAAGGACCCGTATGGGAATGCACAGGCGATGCCTGTGATCGGCGCGAGCTCTCGCGCAAGGAGAACCACCGGGTCGGTGCTCACCAAGAGTAGGTCGCGGAGTGGGGCCGGGATCGAGCTGTCTAGGTTCGCGCGCACGATTCGCGTTCGGCCTATATGGCGCTCGCGCAGGATTCCCGCTTCGAGCAGGCGCCCCACCTCGCGATGCGCGGTCGGGTACGCGAGGTTGTAGCGCGCCGCGACGTCAGTGATGCGCATCTCGTCGTCGCCGAGCAAGAGTGCGGAGAGCAGACGTGCCTGGCCGTCTGGCCGGAAGATCGGGGCCAGGAACTCTATCCATTACAGCGATAGTCAACCCAACTTCACGGAGTGGGGGGTCTCGTTTTGGTTGTTCTAAGAATTCTTAGAATGCCGCAAAGGCGACACCCTTGCCGGGTCCAACGACGTGCGCCGGCGGGGATCAGTCGCAGGTGCCGCAGACGCCCGATGCTGGCAACTCGGTGTAGCAGCTGGGGCAGGCCGCGCGCTGCTCGTCGTCATGGTTGCGGCGCACGACGCCGCTACGCACGCCGCCGTTGCGGTAGGTCGGTAGTTCCACGCGCCTATAGCCGCCCCGTGGCTCGTGGATGTCGATCGACCCGGGGTTGACGTACGCGACCACCGGGCCGCTGTTCGGGTCTTCCAGCGCAATGTAGGGGCGGGACTTTCTCGGGATGTAGACGCGGCCGAATTCGAGCGATGCCAGCGTTTTGCGCACGACCGTCTGGTTTGCCACGGAGATTTTGAAGTCCCGGAGCGCCTCGTCAAGATTCTCGAAGTACTGGCGGGCCCCATCGTCATTGTTGGAGGCAGCAGGCGTGGCATTCATAGTAATCACCATACGTCCCGTCTGGGCTTGGCGCCTGCGAAGCGATTCTCCTGGCAGCGTCGCGGGCGATATGTCCGTTTTGCTCGGTGCGGGGCCGGGCTCGACCGCTTTTTTCGACTCTCATCCGGCGGCACTTTCCAAAAAGAACAGCGGATCGGCGTTTCTCGACCCAACTAGGAGACCAACGTCCCACTCAAAGCGCGGTTGAGGATGAAAGTCTGATACCACCAAATTACCCCGCTGAAAGGTTCCCCCAGAATGCCTTCCCTCTTCGACGAGTTCCAGCTCAAGGACCTCACTCTGCCCAACCGCCTGGTCATGGGCCCCATGACTCGCGCCAAGTCCACGCCCGAGGGTGTCCCGACCCCCATCATGGCGACGCACTACGCGCAGCGTGCCAGTGCCGGCCTGATCATCTCGGAAGGCACGTGGCCCGAGCGCCGCGGCCAGGGCTACTGCGACATCCCGGGCATCGAGACCCAGGAGCAGGAAGACGCATGGCGGACCGTCACGGACGCCGTTCACGAAAAGGGTGGGCGCATCTTCTTGCAGATGGAGCACACCGGCCGCGTGGGTCACGAGATCAACAACGGCGGCACCCAGATGGTCTCGTCCACGGCGCAGCCCGCAGACTTCCAGATCTACACGCACGAGCAGGGCATGGTCCAGATGACCACCGACGTGCACGCGCTCACCACCGAAGAGGTGCACGAGGTCATCAACAAGTACTACGAGGCCGCGCTGCGCACCAAGGCCGCGGGCTTTGACGGCATCGAGTTGCACGGCGCCTCGGGCTACCTGCCCCATCAGTTCCTGTCTGACGTGGCCAACGACCGCGACGACGAGTTTGGCGGCACGCCCTACAAGCGCACCGAGTTCGCGATCCAGGTGCTCAAGAAGCTGATCGAGGCCTGGGGAACCAGCCACCGCATCGGCATCAAGATCTCCCCGAACATTCGCTTCAACGGCATCTCGGAGGAGGACCCGAACCCCACGTACGAGATCCTGCTCGAGCGGCTCAACGAGCTCGACCTGGCATACGTCGCGTTCCAGACTCCCGAGAGCCTGCGGTCGCTGTCCGGTCTGGACAACGAGGACCTGGCCGACGGCGAGATCTGGCACCGCTACCCCTACGAGTTCATTCGTGAGCGCTACAACGGCACCGTGATCGCCTCGGGCGACCTGACGCAGGAGTACGCGCAGAAGGCGCTCGAGGCCGGCAAGTCGGACCTGTTCGTCTTTGGCCGCGACTACATGTCCAACCCGGACCTCGTCGAGCGGATGAAGTACGGCTGGCCCATCACCAAGGTCGACATGCGCCGCGCGTACGGATCCGCGGACGCCGAGACCGGCTACAACGACTACCCGACGTACCCGGAGGAGCGCGCAGCGGCCAAGGCTGCCGCCGAGCCGGAGCACAAGGTCTCGTAACTCGCGACTGGTATCAGTTCACCCGCACCTCCCTCGCGCCACTCAGGTGGCGCGGGGGACGCGCTGGTTACGTAGGGAGCGCACGCCTGATGTCGGTGTGCGTGAAGTCGTCGCCGACGAACAGCAGTGGCTCATCGCGCGAGAGAGCCAACGCGTAGCTGAAGCAGTCGCCCAGGTTCAGACTCGCGGCATGCCCCGACCCGCGACCGTAGTCGCGGTAAGCGTCGTTCGCGAGCCGTGCTTGCTCCGCGTCGAAGGGGACTATCTCCACATCGAACTCGGCAAGTAGCCGTTCGATGCGCCGCACCATGTCGGCACGTCCGTGCCGGTAGGTCACTGCGTGAACCTCGACCAGGGTGGCCGCACTCAGGCGTGCCGAATCGGCGGCAGCCAAGGCCTCGACGAGCGACTCGAACCCGACTTCACCTGTGACGATGGCGATGACCGCAGAGCTGTCCACAATCACGTGAAGAGCCCGTCCTCGTCATACATGTCGTCGCGTGCGGTGCGTAGTGCCTCACGCTGCTCGTCCGTCATCGACGCGTGGATCTCCGCGACAATCGCCATCGCGCGGTCATAGCGCTCCTGGGTTCGGCGTTCGCGACCGTCCATGGCCAGGTGCTCGAGTTGGGAGCGCACGGCGGACTCGATAGCGCTGGTCTGGGACTGGCCCGTCTTCTGGGCAAGTTCGCGTACCAGGGCCACGGTCGTCTCATTCTTGATGTTCAGGGCCATGGTAGAAGCCTACCCTCCACAGGGTAGACGCGGGCGTGGTCGTCAGCTCCAGAGGCTCGGGCCCTCGTGGCTGTCGAGGTAGTCCAACAGACTTTGCGCGTTCTTGGTGGGGCGGCGGCGCGAGTATTCGCGGGACTTGAAGTTCCGGGCACGCCAGTACAGGCCCCATTGTCCGCGCGCGGCATCAAGTTGACGTCCTCTTTCGGCGAGGACTACGTTTCAGAGATGAACTTTGGACGCCTGAACATGCCTCAGCGAGTTTCGGGCGTGGCGATTTTGGTGATCGCTGTCTCTGCATTTCTCCCGTGGGTTTCGATCCTCGGCATGAGTGCGATTGGCCTCGAGGTGGACGGCGTCATCACGCTCGTGCTTGCGCTTGCTGGCGCAGTGATTCTGGCAGTGTCGACTGGGGTGGTCGGCGGCAAGCGCACTCCTGGGCGTGCCTCGCGCATCGCGCTGTTGGTGCTGGCGGTGCTCGTCGCACTCGTGGGACTGATCGACATGAACGGCGCGGCCGCGATTGGTCTCTACCTGACCCTGTTCGGTGGCATCGCATGGGTCGTCGGCGCCGTGTGGGAGATGAACGCGTCGAAGCTGTCGAAGTCGTCGCGGGCAAACGGCCCTCAGGGACAGGACTGACCCGCCAGGGGCGAGCCCGTAGGGCGTGGCCCGCGACTCGCTAGAGTCGCCGTATGAGCACGCTTGGGGCGTCGCGCCGCGTGTGGACGACCGCGGTCGTCGCGCTTGCTCTCGCCGTTGCCGGCTGTGGTGATGCGGGCAACCCTGCCGCGACCGCATCGGCCCCTGGTGCGGAGACGCCCGCCCGCAACACCGTGTTCCAGTTCGACTCCACGGAACTGGCGGGCAACCTGCTCGGCGCGTCGACTGAGATTGCTGTCGGCGTGCTGTTGCCCGATGCGTACTTCACTTCGGATGAGCCGCTGCCGGTCGTGTACTTCTTGCCGGGGTATACCGCGTACTCGACGGCCGCCGACATGCCCACCATCCTCGGTGAGGCGCTCGACCGGACGGATCCCATGATCGTGGTGACCATCACGGGCGCCAACGAGCTTGGCGGCAGTTGGTACACGGACTCGGCCGCGATGGGCAGCTGGGAGCAGGCCGTGGTGAGCGAAATCGTCCCGTACGTGGATGCGCACTACCGGACGCGCGCATCGGCCGGATCGCGTGGCATTGCCGGGCACTCGATGGGCGGGTACGGCGCGCTCGCGATCGGGATGAGGCATGCCGACGTGTTCGGCTCGGTCTTTGTGAGCTCGCCCGCGGTGGCGGGGGAGGACGGGATCGGTGATCCTGGGCTCTTCGGGTCCCCGACCGATGCCCGTCGCGTCCTGGCGGCGATGGACAACCTCGAGGGGTTGGAGGGGGAGGCGCTGCTGACCGCCCTGTCGGTGTCGCCGGCGACCTTCCCGTTCTCGTACGGAGCGGCGTTCGCACCGTCGTCGGAGCCGCCGCACTTTCGCTATCCGTACTCGCTGATCGACGGCGAGGTGGTGCGCGATGACGACGTGTGGGAGCTGTGGGAGGCGGGCGTCGGGGACGTCGACGCGGAGATCGCGCAGCACCGCGAGGCGCTGCTGTCGCTCGGTGCGCTCGGGCTCGACTGCGGCGTCAACGACGAGTTCCGGTGGATCGTCGACGGCTGCGAGTTCATCGACTCGGAACTCACGGCGCACGGCGTGCCGCACGTGTACACGGTGCACGAGGGGACTCACGTCAGCTTGTTCGACGAGAGGATGACCGAGGTGGTGGTGCCGTTCTTCGCGGAGGCGTTTGCGGCGGACGACGTCGCGCAGTAGGCGTGAAGCGCCGGGCACGCTAGTTTCAGGTCGGCCTCAGGGGCGCAGCAGGATCTTCCCCGCGCGGCCGGGCGCGAAGTTGGCGCGTGCCGCATCGGCGATCTCGCTGAGCGGGTAGGTGGCCTCGACGGGAAGCGTCAGGGTGCCGTCTGTGAGCCGTGCGAAGAGCTCCTGCATCAGGCGGGCGCGGTCGTCCGCGGACATTGATCCGCTCACCTTGCTGCCCCAGAAGCCGCGCACCGTGGCCTGCTTGAAGATCATGTCGCCCGAGCTGAGCTGCATGGTGGGGGAGGCCATGGCTCCGAATACGACGAGCGTGCCGTTCTCGGCCAGCAGCGACAGCACGTCGCCGGCCGCCGCGCCTCCCACGGAGTCGACGCCCGCCTTGAGCGGGGCGCCGCTGGTGATCTGGGCGACCTCGTCCTTCCAGCCCTCGTGGTCGGTCGCGACGATGCGCTCGATTCCCTGCGCGGCCATCTCCTCGACGCCCTCGGCGCGGCGCACGAGTCCCACCACGTTGATGCCGCGGGACGGGGCGAGCTGGGCGACCATGCGACCCACGGCCCCGTTGGCGGCATTCTGGATCATCCATTCAGCTTCGCTTAAGCCCATCGAGTCGAGCAGGCTGATGGCGGACATGGGCATCGCCACCAACTGTGCGGCGACCTCGTCGGGGATCTCGTCGGGTACGGGGATGAGTGAGGCCGCATCGGCGACGAACTGTTCGGCCCACACGCCGAAGGTTCCGGCGCTCGCCACGCGCTGGCCGGGGGACAGGTGGTCGACGCCCTCGCCGATCGCCTCGACCACGCCCACGGCCTCGCTGCCGGCGCGGGCGGGCATCTCGGGCTTGAAGCCGTAGCTGCCGCGCGCGGTCCACAGGTCGTGGTTGTGGATGGGCGACAGCACCATGCGGACCACAGCCTGGCCGGGGCCGGGCTCCACGCTGGGAACCTCCTCGAGAGCGAGCTCGGTGGACGGATCGCCGAACTGGTGCTGGACGAGTGCGCGCATGGTGGGGCCTTTCGTTGCTGCGGTGACGTGACGGAGCGCCTCGATGTGGGGCGCCGCACACGACGGGGTTCGGGTTCAACAACGTCAGGTGAGCGCGGCGTATTTCTAGAAGGGCGGGTCAGACCGCTGTGCGCTTGAGCGGTTCTACTCGGGCGAGGTCGATTCTCTGGCGGGCTGCCCACAGGTCGTGCGCGTCCTGCATTGCGAGCCAGCTCTCGGCGCTCCGACCAAGTGCCTTTGACAGGCGCAGAGCCATCTCGGGACTCACACGGCTGGTGCCCTTCAGAATGCGACTCAATGTGGAAGCCGCGACGTCGAGCCGTTGCGCGAGCTCGCGGCCGCTGTACCCGTACGGTTCCAGGTAGATCTCAGAGATGAACGCACCCGGGTGAGGGGGGTTGTGCATCGGCTTCAGGTTGTCCATCACTGGTAGTCCTCGTGGTTCAGGACGTACGCGTTCCCGTCTCGGAACTCAAACGTCATCCTCCAGTTGCCGCTCACGGAGATGGACCAGCGACCGGCCATGTCTCCCTTGGGCGTATGCAACCGAAATCCTGGGATCCTCATGTCCTCGATCTCATGCGCTGAGTCGAGCGCTGCCCGACTCGAACAGTGTGCGCAAGCCCTTGTGGCGGAAGGACTTGATCACCGCGGCAGTGTAGCATGGTGCGCACCATGCAACAGCCCGGCGACGGCGGTTGACTTGGCCTCGCGGCGCTCCGTTAGGCTCGATGGGTGCCTAAGAAGCGACGCCCCAACAAGCACCCGGTGCACCGCACGCCTCAACAGCGACGCCACCTGCACGCGGTTCCGGACCGCCCAGCGGAACCAGATTCGCACGCAACGGAGTTGTTGGAGGGAGTGCGAAAGGCGCTGCGGTCCGATTCCCCCATCGAACTCTTGGGAACCGTCAGCACCATGGTGGAGGTCACAGACCCGCGCGGCCGCGACCCCCTCAACCGCGACGCTCCTCAGATCTCGCGCGCGAACCTCGTGGAGTCGTTCGTCGAAGTTCCGTTCGCGGAGACCACGGCGCTGCTGACCGTGATGGCGCGCTTGCTTCCCGATACCGACCCGTCCCGTGCCGCGATCGCTGAGGAACTCTCGGCTCGGCACCACCCCATGCCGCTATGGATCCGCGACCTGGCGAACGATCGCGTGGATGTGCAGGTGATGCGCATGGCGGAGACGTTGGGGGACGGCGAGAACTGTGTCATCGGGGTGCGCTTCGAGTCCGGTGCGGCGTTCACGATGATTGTCTTCATCGACCACAACATGGGCTCCGTGGTTAAGGACGCCTTCTTCCTCCCCGTGGCCATCGACGAACTGATGGCCCGGGTGACGGCCGGTGAGTTCGAAGGCCCCGCCCCCGACCGCATCGGCCCGTGGGACCGTGCGGACGCGCGGGCCACCGTCGCCGCCGCCATCGAGCAGGGCCGACGCACCATCGGCATGCCCGATCAGGACGACTGGCCCGGGACCCGGCCCGCCGTTGAGTGGCTGCTGACACACTTGCCCGAGGGGGGTGTCGCCGACGGCGACCACGAGTGGAGTGACGCAGACGTCGAGGAGCTCAAGGCCGAGTTCCTGGCATCGCCTGAGGGCCGGAGCGTTGACACAGATGATGCGGACTTTGCAGTCGACATGATTCTGCGATTCGGTGCCGGGTACAACGTCGGGGGGCCGCTGCGGTGGAGCCCGATCGTGGTCGCGCGGTTCCTGCTGGACTGGATGCCGTCTAAGGTCGTGGTTCCGTACGCGAACATCTCCATGTTGCCGACGGTGCTGGCGGACTTCGTTCAGTTCGTGCACCGTCGCGAGGGGGTCGACGGCGAACTCACCGGCGAAGTGCTGCTGGCCGTCGGCTCATCCGTGCGGGCGTTCAGTGAGGCGATGGCCGAGGGCCACCCAATCTGGGGACGTGCCGACGACGGGTTCGATCTTTCGGCGATGGTGCTGGAGCCGCTCACTGCGGCTGTGGGTGGGCGCGATGCGCTCGATGCGCTGGACGCCACGCCGCTGCCGGACGAGCCATTCGTCTGGGACGGCATCCCTCAGGACATTCACGAACGGGTGACAGGGCACCTCGAACTACTGGACCGGGTCGCCGACGAGCACCTCGACGTTGAGCACCGCACCGCGATGCGACGCTTCTTGTCGAGAGTCGCGGTAGCCGACCCCGCGATCTTTCGGCGTCGGTCCTCCGCAGCGCGCGGGGCTGCAGCGGTCGCCTGGGCGGTGTGTCGCGCCAACGACACGGCGGGGACGTACGGCGCGGATCTGACGGTCAGAGAACTGGCCGGATGGTTCGGCACGACCGGCACGGTCTCGCAGCGTGCCGAGCCCATGCTGCGGGCCATCGACGCTCCACAAGACATTCACTGGGGTGCCCTGCCGCTCGGCACGCCGGACCTGTTGGTGTCCAGCCGGCGCGAACGGATTATTGAGATGCGCGACCGGGACCTTGCCGACTGAACCCGGCGGCGTTCTCTGCGCCGCTTAGCCAGCGTCCGTGGCGCAGGGAGGACCGCCGGGGAGGGTGCCGCGGCTCCAGAGCACCACGTCGATCACTCTGAGCGGGCTCACCAGGGAGTTGACGCCGGCGGCGCGTCGCCATTCCTTTGCCGTCGCCCACAGGTCCCGTCGCCCATCGGTGAACAGGCCCTGCATGGCTGCCCAGTGCTCGCCAGGATCGCTGACCTCCATCTGTTCGGCGACCACGGACCCGTAGGCCGGGACGAGCTTGCCGCGCTTGCGGGCGAGCAGCTTGCTGACCGAGACCGGACCGAACCCGGGCGCCTGGCTCCAGTGGTCCCAGAGTTTCGCTGCAGGCCCGCCTTCTCGCAAGAGCTTGGTGCCGGCCTTGGTCCCGATCTTCGCCTTGACCGGGATCTTGCGGAGCAGCTTCTCGGTCTTCTTGAGGTTGCGCTTGTCGAGCATCCACACGGCCGCAGAACCCGCCACCGGTGTGGTGAGGGTGGATAAGGCCAGCAGGTCGCCAGGGGTGATCGTGCTGATCGTGGACTTGCTGTCCCAGGCGTGCCCGATGGTCTCGAACGCGGCGCCGCTATCAGGGCTCGCGCATTCGCACTTGCCGAAGTAGTGACGCAGCCGCGAGACGGCGTCGTCACGGTCGCCGACGGTCAGTGTTGTGGACTGTTGCGATGTCTTGTTCATTCTTCGACCGTACGCGCAAGCCGCGATCTTTGCCGATGCGCGGGTCGCCCAGGTGCGCGGGCGAGCACCCATCAGTGGGACAGTGGGCACATGGCAGAAACCACGCAAGACGCCCGGCTGGCCGTACTCATCGACGCCGACAACGCCAGCGCCCAGCACCTTGACCGCTTGCTGGTCGAGATCGCCAAGTACGGCACGGCGACAGTGCGCCGCGCCTACGGCGACTGGACGTCGACTCAGTTGTCCAAGTGGAAGCCGCAGTTGCTCGCGCACTCGGTCCAGCCCATCCAGCAGTACGCCTATACGACGGGCAAGAACTCCACCGACAGCGCGCTGATCATCGACGCGATGGACCTGCTGCACGGCGGCATGGTGGACGGCTTCTGCCTGGTGTCGAGCGACAGCGACTTCACGCGGCTGGCGGCACGGATACGC
>JBKBNW010000051.1:0-2041 GCA_046295115.1 Demequina sp. | reverse complement strand
AGGGCCTGATGGCCTACGGCTTCGGTCAGCGCAAGACGCCCAAGCCGTTCGTCGCGGCGTGCACCCAGTTCGTCTACGTCGAGAACCTGGGCGACACCGAGGCTGCACCAGAGCCGAAGGAGACCCCCGCGTTCAAGAAGGATGCCGGTCTCGACAAGCTGCTGTCCGAGGCGGTGGACGCAGCCTCGGGCGACGACGGCTGGGCGCAGCTGGGCACGGTCGGTTCCAACCTGTCGCGACTCGCCTCCGACTTCGACACCCGCACGTGGGGCTACGCCAAGCTCAAAGACCTGATGGAGGCGCACCCGTCATACGAGATGACGGCACGCAAGGCCGGCGAGGGGAAGCAGGAGAACGCTTACGTGCGGAAGGCGCCGCGCAAGAGGTCGCGCTGAGCGAGTCGTGGCAACAGGGCACCCTCCGGCCGATGCGCGCGGAGGGCAGTCTCGGTTTGCGCGTTCTCGGAATTCTTAGAATGGCGCGTTCGCGACCCGTGGTGCGCTGGCCTAGTAGTGATACCGCACTTGGAGGATCAGCAGGTCCGACCCCTCGACGCGATAGACCAGCCGATGCTCCGAGTCGATTCGACGGGACCACGCCTCAACGCCGTGGCGTAGCCGCTCCGGCTTGCCGATGCCCTCGTACGGGTCCCGGCACACCGCGTCGATGAGTGCGTTGATGCGCCTGAGTACCTTGCGGTCCTGTTGCTGCCAGTGCTGATAGTCCTCCCACGCGTGAGGCGAGAAGACGATGTTCACGTCCGGTCGAGCTCGCCCGCGACTCCACGGCCTGCACGCAGCGCCTTATCCGCGTCGAGGAGTCGCTGGGCGTTGGCAGGGGAGCGGAAGAGGTAGGTGGTCTCACGCAGGGCCTCGTACTCCTCGAGCGAGATGAGCACAGCGCTGCCGGCGCGCGATGTGATCTCGACCGCGCTGTGGTCCGCGTTGACCTCTTGAATCAGCGGGAACAGGCGCTTGCGCGCATCGGACGCGGTGACGGCCATGGGAAGCTCCTCAGTGGTACGGGAAGTGGTACAAGAGTACGCCTCGCTGGTGCGCAGCGGAAGCCCGATAGATGCCGCGCGCTGGGCAACGGGGGCTCTTTGCGGATCGCGCTGCCCGAGGCGCGCGGTTACGTCGCCGTAGGCCCGCCGGTGCGTGGCGTCTCCTGCTGCGGGGCTGGGACGTATGCGGGGGCCGCGGGAGCGGCTTGGTTGGGCTGGGCATCGGGCGCAGGCGCGGGCGGCGATATGTGCGGAGTGCCGGGGTCTCGTCGCCCCAGCAGCGAGAACAGCATCGCCGCGCCTATCAGAGCGAGCACGAGAAGCATGGCGTTCTGCTGTGCCGCGTAGCCGTCCTGCTGATTCGCGAGGTAGGCGAGCAACTCGTTGGTCTCCCAGCCGTTCACCACCGTCTGCTGGGGTGCGCTCTCCGCCATCTCCGCATCGAAGGACCTTGCTGTCGAAATCTCTGACGGTGAACCGTCAGGATCCGGGGCAGTGGTGACGTATACGCCGATGGCGACGACGGCGGCCGCGACGGCGGCGCCGATCCGAACGGTGGTCTTCATAGCTTCCTCAGCTTTCCTCGAGGTGGCGGGTGCCACCGGAAACCACCGTGGCATAGCGGTCCGACATCGCCGCAGGAAAGGTGCCGTGTGACGGGGCGCGCAGTGGCGCTGAGTGCGGTCAGCGGGTGGCGCTGCGTAGGCGCCCGGCCATCACCTCACGCGCCCGCCCCCGGCTACATGCGGACCCACATGTCACCCGTCGATGAGCCGCTCGCGACGACGAGGCCACCCGCACCTGGCCGTATACATGTGACGATGGTGATGTCGCCCGCCGCCGGAGCGGGGCGGAGGGGATGAATCGCGTGGGCAACAAAGGGACCGACGGTCACGACATCCTTGGCGACACCGACCGGCTTGCCTACCAATCGCTGCGTAAGCGCCCGGCAGACCGTTCCGAGCGCTACGCGCTCGGCAAGTCCCTCCGCAGACAAGTGCCGAGGAGCTCGCTGGGTGAGTGGGGCATCGGCCGTGA
>JBKBNW010000050.1:0-12596 GCA_046295115.1 Demequina sp. | reverse complement strand
GGCGGCGATCGCGAGCAGCATCATGCCGCTCACGTCAACCTTGCGACCCGCGCGCGGCCGCGCCGGGATCTTCAAGAACAGCACGGCGGAGGCGATGGCCAGCAAGCCTAGAGGCAGGTTGAGCCACATCACCCACCGCCAGCCGATCGACTCGGTGA
This sequence comes from Demequina sp., assembly GCA_046295115.1. GTDB lineage: Bacteria > Actinomycetota > Actinomycetes > Actinomycetales > Demequinaceae > Demequina. Next base: position 12,438 of record JBKBNW010000050.1, on the reverse strand, counting down.
ACCAGCCGCCCAACAGCGGGCCCGCGACGGTGGCAAAGGCAAACACCCCGCCCATCACGCCCATGTAGCGTCCCCGCTCGCGCGCCGGCACCACGTCGGCGATGATCGCCTGCGCGAGGATGATGAGGCCACCCCCGCCGAGCCCCTGGATCACGCGGCCCACGATGAGCACGTCCATGCCCTGCGCCAGACCTCCCACCACGGACCCGACCATGAACAGCAGGATCGCGCTGATGAACAGGCCCTTGCGGCCAAACAGGTCGCCGAGCTTGCCGTAGATGGGCATGGTGACGGTGGCCGCGAGGATGTACGAGGTGGTCACCCACAGCATCTGATCCACGCCGTCGAGCTCGCCCACGATGGTGGGCAGCGCCGTCGCGAAGATGGTCTGGTAGAGCGCCGCAAGCAGCATCGCGGTCATCAGGCCGACGAACATCAGCCACAGCTGGCGCCGGTGAGGCGCCTCGACAGCTGACTCGTCGACAGACAGGGGGACGTGGGACACGGGTAGCTCCTTCACGAGCGTTCCGCCGGTCGGGCGGGGTGGGTCACGCGGTCGGCACCTGGGTGAGGCGTCGCACGCGGGGAAAGTAGTGGTGGATCAGGGCCGCGAGCGGGGCATCGACGTCCCCCGCGAGCCATCCGCGGGCCACGACCTGGAGCACACCCATCGCGATGGATACGGCCATGGCGGCCTCGGTCTCGGCGTCGTCATCTGACAGTCCCGGCCGCGTCGCGTCGAGTCGCTGCCGCACGATGGTGGCGTACTGAGCCCTGGCCTCGGTGATGCGCATCATGTTCGCCGCCGCGAGCTCGGGGGTCGCGTCGAGCAGCGCGCGGCGCTGCCGAAAGAGTTCGCGGTCGGGCTCGGCTACGGTCCACACCTCGGCCATCATGACCGCGAATGCCTCGACGTCCGAGACCCCGGTCGCGCTCACGAACGCGGCAACCTGGGCCTCGTCCGGCATGGGCTTGCCCTCGCCCAGCACGGCGGCCTCGCGGCTCGGAAAGTAGTTGTAGAACGTGCGCGGCGAGATGCCGGCCGCACCGCAAATCATCTCGACGGTGACCGCATCCCAGCCGTGCTCGAGCCCTAACGCGATCGCGGCGCGCTGAGTGGCGTCGCGGGTCTCGCGCCGCTTGCGCTCGCGCAGCCCCTCGGGCTTGGCGTCGGCGGCGGCGTCGAGCGAGCGGGCGCCCTCCAGCACAGTTCGTTGCATAGTCTGCATATTTGCAGAGTGTGCAACGAAATGTCAAACGGAGGTTAGCGGGACCTCAGGTGGCGGATGTCCGGGAGCGCGTTGTCGTCGGTCGACAACTCCTCGATGTTGACGTCCTTGAACGTCACCACGCGGACGTTGCGCACGAGCCGCGCGGAGCGATACACGTCCCACACCCACGCGTCGGTCATGGTCACCTCGAAGTACACGTCACCACCCGAGGCGCGCACCTGCAGGTCCACCTTGTTGCACAGGTAGAAGCGTCGTTCGGTCTCGACCACGTACTGGAACAGGCCCACCACATCGCGATATTCGCGATACAGGGCCAGCTCCGCGTCGGTCTCGTAGTTCTCAAGGTCCTCGCTACTCACCGGACCATCATGGACACATCCGGCCGATGCGCGCATCCGGCGCGCCGGGCCCGCCCAGCCCGCGCCAATCAAGCAGGCAGGCGCCAGCTGCGCCGGTGCAGCGGGGTCGGACCGAGAGTGCGAATCGCGTCCAGGTGACTCGCGGCGCCGTAGCCCTTGTTCGAGCCCCAGCCGTACTCCGGGTGGTCGGCGTGCGCCACGGCCATCAGCGCGTCGCGCTCGACCTTCGCGATCACCGAGCCCGCCGCGATCGAGGCGCACAGCCCGTCGCCCTTGATCACCATTGTCACTGGCGGCACGGCAAGGGGGGCGGCGCCCCCGGCCGATGCGCGTGCCGGCTCGTCGAAGAGCGTCGCCGGCGGCGGGGTGAGCCAGTCGTGCTTGCCATCGAGCAGCACCGCGTCCACGGTGACTCCCGCGGCGGCGATCTGGCCCAACGCGCGCAGCGCGGCCATCCTGAGCGCCGCAATAATGCCGCTGTCGTCGATCTCTGCGGCACTCGCGTGGCCCACCGCCCGCGCCAGCCCAAAGCCCGCGCCGCCGAAGGTGGCCAGCGCATCGGCCATCGCCTGTCGCTTGGGTAGGGACAGTTCCTTCGAATCCGCGAGCCCGTCGGGCCACGACTCGCACGGGGCGACCGCACACACGCCCACGCTCACGGGGCCCGCGAGCGCTCCCCTGCCCACCTCGTCCACTCCGGCGACTACGGTGGCGCCCGCGTCCCACAGCGACGCCTCGAAGGCCAGCGAGACGGGCATCAGTCCTCGACGACGTCCGGGTTCTCGTAAGGGTTGCCGAGGGTCTGCCACTGCTGGAGGGGCCACATGGTGACGAAGGCGGTGCCGACCACAGAGTTGATGGGAATCGAGCCGCCGCCGGGCTTGCCCTGATGCGCGCGGGAATCCGCCGAGTGCGGCCGGTTGTCCCCGAGCACCCACAGGTACCCGGGGGGCACGGTGTTGGGGCCAAATTCGATGTCGGAAGGGTTGACGCCCTCGGGGAGGTAGACCTCGTCGAGGGGTTCGCCGTTCACCAGGATGCGTCCGTCGGCGTCGCAGCACTCGACGGTCTCCCCCGGCAGCGCCACCACGCGCTTGACCAGGTGCTCGCCGGCGTCTTCCGGGAGCAGGCCGGTGAACGTCAGCACCGCCTTGCCCGCGGACTCGAGCGGGGTGTCGTTCGAGTTGTCGACGGGTTCGAGCCAGCCGCCCGGGTCCTTGAAGACCACGATGTCGCCGCGGCGCAGGTCGAGAACACCCGGTCGCCACTTGGTGACGAGGATGCGGTCGTTCAACTGGAGCGTCGGCTCCATCGATCCCGAGGGGATCCAGAACGACTGGAAGAAGAAAGTCTTGAGCAGCAGCGACAGCACTAGGGCGCTGATCACGATGATGAGGAGTTCCTTGCCCCACCCCCACAGACGACGACCGGCGGAGGGCTGCTGCCCTACCGCCGGTGCGCCGTCAGTGTTACTGATGTCAGTTCTCGCGCTTCTCGCGGATACGTGCGGCCTTGCCGCGACGGTCGCGCAGGTAGTAGAGCTTGGCGCGGCGGACGTCGCCGCGGCTCACGAGCTCAATGTGGTCGATCGTGGGCGTGTGCACCGGGTAGGTGCGCTCGACGCCGACGCCGAAGGAGACCTTGCGGACCGTGAAGGTCTCGCCGATGCCCTGGCCCTGGCGGCCGATGACGGCGCCCTGGAAGATCTGAATACGCGAGCGGGTGCCCTCGACGACCTTCACGTGCACCTTGACGGTGTCGCCGGGACGGAAGTCCGGGACGTCGTCGCGGAGCTGGCCCGCGGTGATGTGGTCAAGCTTCTGCATGAGATGGATCTCCTCGCACACGCCACAGGTCCTGCACGGTATCTGCCTTGCGGCATCTGTTGGTGACGGTGCGCAACGAACTGTGCTCGGCCCCCTGTGGCAGGCATGAGCGCCGGGCGCACCGAGGAACAATTATGCCACAGGCGCCGCGGCGATGCGCCGCCGATTACGCGAGCAGGTCCGGGCGACGGTCCCGGGTGCGTTCCAGCTGCTGTTCGTGGCGCCACTGCGCGATCTTCGCGTGATGGCCGCTGAGCAGCACCTCCGGCACGTCGAGGCCTCGCCACGAGGCGGGCCGGGTGTAGCTCGGGTACTCGAGCAGGCCGTCGGAGTGGCTCTCCTCGACGATCGAGTGCGCGTTGCCCATGAACCCGGGGATCAGCCGCGTGATCGCCTCGATCATCGCGAAGGCGGCCACCTCTCCCCCGTTCAGCACGTAGTCACCGAGCGATACCTCGCTCACGCGGTGCCCGGCCTCGGCGTAGTGCTGCGCCACGCGCGCGTCGATGCCCTCATAACGGCCGCATGCGAACACCAACTGCTGTTCCGCAGCAAGCTCCGCCGCCTGCGCCTGCGTGAACCGCACGCCCGCGGGGCTCGGGATCACCAGGTGCGCTCCTGGCTCCACGACCTCGTCGAGCGCCGCTCCCCACACATCGGCCTTCATCACCATGCCCGCGCCGCCGCCAAACGGGGCGTCGTCGACCGTCCCGTGGACGTCGCTCGTCCAGTGCCGGAGGTCGTGCACGCGGGTCTCGACCAGCGCCGCCTGACGGGCCTTGCCCAGCAACGACACGTCGAGCACCTGGAAGAACTCGGGGAAGATCGTGAGGATGTCGATCCGCACTTCTCAGTTCTCCCCGCGCGTCTCGCCGGTGGCCTCGGGAGTCTCGCCAGAGAGCAGTCCGTAGGGAGGGGTCAGGGTGACCGTGCCGGCGTCGATGTCGACCTGAGGCACGAACTCCTCGACGAATGGCACCATCGCGCGGTGCCCGTCCGGCTGCTTGATGACGAGCAGGTCCTGCGCGGGCATCGACAGCAGGTCCACAACCTTGCCCAGGTGTTCCCCGTCGGGGCGGACCGCGGCCAGCCCCACGAGCTCGTGCACAAACCACGCGTCGTCCTCGTCGGACTCTTCTCCGTCGATGACCAACTCCACGCCCCGCACCGCGTCCGCATCCTCGCGCGACTTGAGGGACGTGAACCGCACGTACCAGCGGCCGCCCTGGGTGCGCACGGACTCGACGGTAAGGGGGCCGGCGTGAGCGGGCTCGGTCTCGAGCGACTCCCCCGGCACTAGGCGCTCTTCGGGGATGTCGGTGTGCAGCTCGACGCTGACCTCGCCCTTCAGCCCATGGGCGCGGCCGATGCGCGCGACGGTCAGTTTCATGGCACCCAGGGTACGGGCCCGCGACGGGCACGGGTGCCGCACGCAGGTTGGCACGGGTGCCGCACGCAACAGGGCCCCCACCGCGGCAAGCGGAGGGGGCCCTGTTGAGGTGAGTTGCTTAGTCGACGTCGACGATGTTCACTCGTACGTCATCACGCGCAATGGCGTCGATGACGGTCCGAATCGCAGTCGCGGTGCGGCCACGACGGCCGATCACGCGCGGGAGGTCGTCCGGGTTCACGACGACGTTCAGGGTGGTGCCCCTGCGGCCATCACGCTCCGTGACCGTCACATCCTCCGGGTTGCGGACAATGCTCTTGATCAGGAACTCGAGCGCGTCGACAACCATCGCTACTTGTCCTCGGGGCTGGGCTCCGGCTCGGCCGGCCCGGTGGCCTCGTCGGAGGCGGGCGCCGCGGCGACGGCGTCCTCGCTGGGTGCGGCCACTGCCGCCGCCAGCTCCTGGGCCTTAGCGGCCTCCTCAGCCTTAGCGGCCTCGTCAGCCTCAGCCTTGGCGGCCGCGTCGGCCTCCTGCTTGGCCAACTCGTCCGCGGCGGCCTTCTCGGCCTTCAGCTTCTCGGCGGCATCGGCGTTGGCCTTGATCTGCTCCTCGGGCGCGAGCTTGCCCTTGGGGAGCTCGACGGTGCTCTTCGCGTCCTTGTCGCCCTTGTACTTGCCCCAGTCGCCCGTGAGCGTCAGCAGGCGGCGCACCTGGTCGGAGGGCTGGGCGCCCACGCTGAGCCAGTACTGGGCGCGCTCCGAGTCGATCTCGATGAGCGAGGGGTTGGTGAGCGGCTGGTACTTGCCGATCTCTTCGATCGCGCGACCGTCGCGCTTGGCGCGGCTGTCCATCACGACGACGCGGTAGAACGGCGCCTTCTTCTTACCAAAGCGCTTGAGACGAATCTTGACAGCCATGGCTGTTCTCCTTGTGTATTCGGTGTGAGCCGGCTCGCACTACCCGGGGAAAAATGGGTGGCGGTTGCTAGCAAGACGAATAGCCGTGGCGGGTAGAGGGCCGCTACGGCCAGCGCCCTATTGTGCCAGACCGCATGCCCTGGGGGCAACGGCGCGACTTTAGCCTGCGGACAGGCCTGCGATGTAGGGCTGCACCACAGCCGTCACGACCCCGTCCTCAAGCCGCAACCAGACTCCGCGGTGCTCGCTGCCGTCGACCCCCCTCGCGGCCTGCGCGAAACCGGCGGCGGTGATGGGCTCCCACTGGGTCGACGAGAGATAAGCCTTTGCCCCTGCCGCGATACGCAGCGTGCGCTCGAACACCACGTCGTTGATGACCACGTGGTTCGTCAGCGCCGTGCGCTCGTCGCTGTCGCTGTCAGTCGCGGCGTACGCCTTGAACTGCTCGGTATCGGTGCCGTACACGCACGCCACGTCGACGGTGACGCGGAACTCGTCGTAGTCGACCACGAACACGTACCAGTCGCCGTCGGGGAGCTCATCCGCGTCTTCGTCCGAGCAGCCGGCGCCCAGTGTGCCGTCCTCGCCGGCAGGCCCTGACATCGCCACGAGGTGGTGCAGGCCCTGCGCCACGAGGGGCGACTCGGAGCCAGCCGCGTCTGCGGGGGGATCTGCCGGGAATGAACCGACTGCAGTGGAGAGTTCAGACTGTAACTCCGCCTGCGCGGGCGCGCTGTCGAACGCCGCGGGCTCGCATGCTGCGAGCACCAACACACCAGCGAGCATCATCGCCCGCCGGGGATTGCTCATCGTTGCCATCGATTACCCCTCGGCTCAGCCGTGTGTTCGACAATCTAGCGTATGAGAAAGTCGGGTGCATCCCGGGGTCGCTCAGGCAAAGCCTGCACTCGCCTGCGCATGCACCTTGCCGTCGAGCACGCGCAGTGCCAGCACCTCGAGCCCTGCCTCGAGCCCGAGACGCAGCGTTTTCTTCCCGCCGGCAACGATGGCGGTCGCCCACGCGTCGCACGTGACGAGGTCGCCGCCGCGCACGCTGACCTGCGCGAAGTGCGTCGCGGGCGCTCCCGTCCGTGGATCCCAGATGTGGCCGGGCCGGTGAGCGTCGCCTGAGGTGGCGAGGGCCGATGCGCCGGCGTTCAGGACGGCGGTGCTCACCACGGCGCTGGGCGGCCGATGCGCGGCCCGCGGGCCAGGGGGCATTCCAGGGGCCAGCGCGGCGGGCTGTGCGGTGGCCTGTGCAGCGGCCTGGGCGGCCGTCCGGGGGTCGGCGATCCCCACGCGCCATCCACCCTCCGCCGGGCCGCGCCCGTCCACCACCACGTCGCCCGCGCACCCCCACAGCCACCCGGTCGCCCCGAGTAGCCCCAGCCGCCACCGCACGCGCTCCATCGCCCAGGTCTTGACAATGCCGGTCGGGTCGATCGCTCCGGCGGGGGTGCGTGCATCGAAGGCCCCCGCGGTCTCCTCGCGGAACCGCTCACACAGGTCGAGCACCTCGGCGACCGCAGGCGGCGCATCCGCCACCCGGCACTCGCCCCGGGATAGGCGCGAGATCCACGAGTGCTCGCGGTAGGGCGAGAACACCTCGTCTGCCCATTGCAGGTCCGTCGCGACGTGGCCCATCACCGCGTCAAGCGACTCGGGCGCGACGTCCCCCTCGGCCTCCAGGCGAAAGTCCATCGCCATCGCCGTGACCGTGCGGGCGGCGCCCATGTCTTACAGGCCCGCCTCGTCGAACGCGGCGCTGGCGGACTCCACGATCGCGGGCGACGTGTAGCTCGCTCCGGACACATACTCGACGTCTGCACTCTGGGCCTCGAGCATGCGCTCCGCGAGCACCGGCAGGGACATCTCGCTGATGCGGCGCGACTCCGCAGCTTGCGTGCCGGATACCGGGAACTCGACGTCCACCACCGCGCCGTCTCGCACACGCAGCCGCACCTGATAGTCGCCCCGGATGTTGGTGACCACGGGTCCGTCGACGGTGCGCGTGGTGCCCGCGCCGCCGTCGGGCTCGGGCTCACCGTTCGCGCTACCGGCCTCCGGGGCCGGGCCCTCGAGGGCGCTCGGCGCCGCCAGCCATCCCGCGGTAAGAATTGCGGCGGACGCTCCGCCCACCATGACCGCTCGCGACGTCCTCATGTGCTCACCACCCGAACTCCTCGCGATGCACCGCGTCGCGGTGGAAGCCCGCCGCCACCGCATCGGCCTCTACCTGGAGCGCCCACGGCCTCGGTCCGCAGATGTACACGTCGGTGTCGCCCGGGCGCTCCACGAGATCACGGAGCGAACCGGGCACCGCCCGCGAGCCCCAAGTGTCGCCGCGGGGACCGAGCACTAGCTCGAGCCGCGCACCACGCTTGGCCGCGAGCTCCTCGACCTCCTCCAGCAGCGGGGCGTCGTCGCGCGAGCGCGCACGGATCACGACCGTGATGTCGTCGCCGGGCGCCGCCTCCTCGAGCATCGCGCGCACCGGGGTGACCCCGATGCCGGCCGCGACGAGCAGCAACGAGGTGCGTGTCCTAGCGGCGTAGGTAAAGACCCCCAGCGGGCCCTCCGCGAGCACCCGCGTCCCTGGCGTGAGCGCGCGCACGCGGGCGGACCCATCGCCGGAGCCCTTGACCGTGATGCGCAACCGGTCGCTCGGCGCGGCGGACAGCGAGTAGGGGTGCGACTGCGAGCGCAGCCCCGGGGCCAGGAACCTCCACAGGAAGAACTGCCCTGCGCTGGCGCGCAGCCGCCCGAGTTCACGGCCGGTGAGTGTGACGGTGGTGGAGCCGTCGGCGTGGGGCTGGACCGTCTCCACGGTGAGGCCGAGACGCCGCATCAGCACCAGCGGACGCACGAGCCGGAACGCGACGAACGAGCCGATCGACACCGTCCACAGCGCCGCCCAGAACCACCACGCCGCCCCGCCCGCCCGGAACGTCGAGCCCTCCAGGAACTGGTGCGGCACCGCGAATGCGACGCCCACGTACACCAGCATGTGCACCGCGTGCCAGCGCTCATACCGCCACCGCAACCGCACCGCCGCCAGCGACGTCACCAGCACCACCACGAAGGCCGCGCCCGCGATCTGGGCAAACAGCATGAACCACCCGTAGTCCGCCCACGCCAGCGACTGCGCCACGAACGAGCGCCCGTCGTAAATCCCCGTCATGGAGGTCATCAGCACCAGGTGCACGAGAAGCAGGATGATCGCGACGGGGCCGATGCGCGCATGCTTGGCGATCGCACGGTCGTGCCCGATGGCCCGCTCCACCCACGGCGCTCGCGAGGCGAGCAGCACCTGGGTCATCATGAGGACCGCGGCGACGATGCCGAGCGCACGCCCGAGTGCGTAGAACCAGTCCGTGGCCGACTCGGCCAGCAGGCCACCGGACGCGATCATCAGCGCAATGCCGCACGCGCACGCCAGCCACATCGCGGCCTCCAGGCCGTCCGCCCACCACGAGCGCCGCGCGGCCGCTCGCGCTCGCAGGCCGGCCGGTGCTGCGGTCACGACTCTTCCCCGCTGCTAGGGTGCGGATTCCCGTCGGTGCCGCCAGCGCCGGACCGCCCCGTCAGCGTCCTCGCGCCGCGCAGCACCACATGGGAGGGATGGGCGAGCGCGCGGATGTCCTGGCGTGGGTCCTCGGGGTAGACCACCAGGTCCGCGCTCGCGCCCTCGGTGAGGCCGTCCGCCCTCAAGAATGCCCGCGCGCGCCAGCTCGCGGCCGCCACCGCATCGGCCGCCGGGACGCCCGCCTTTACCATCTCCGCGGCCTCGCGCGGCAGCAGCCCGTGCCCGAGCGTGCCGCCCGCGTCCGTGCCCACGAGCAGCGGCACCCCCGCCTCCCACAGGTGGCGGACGTGCTCGTAGCGGCGCTCGTGCATGCGGCGCATGCGCGCGGCGTAACGTGGAAACTTGGCCTCGCCGGCATCGGCGTAGCCCTCGAACTGGGCGACCTGGAGCAGGGTCGGCACCACGGGGATGCCCGCCGTGGCGGCGGCACGCATGTGCTCCTCGGTCATACCGGTGCCGTGCTCGATGCAGTCGATCCCAGCCGCCAACAGGGGGTCGATCGCCTCTTCCGAAAAGGTGTGGACCGTCGCCCTGGCGCCCTCGGCGTGGACGGCGGCCAGCGCATCCGCCAACTGGGCGGGTGTCCACAGCGGGCTCAGGTCGCCCTCGTCGCGGTCGATCCAGTCGCCGATGAGCTTGATCCAGCCGTCGCCCTTGCGGGCCTCCTCGACCGCCACGGCCGTGAGGAACTGCGGCTCGATCTCACGGGCATAGTGGCGCAGGTAGCGCTTGGGGCGGGCGATGAACCGGGCCGCGCGGATGAGCCGCGGCAGGTCGTCCCGGTCATGCACAAACGAGGTGTCCAGCGGTGAGCCGGCGTCGCGGATCAGCAGGGTGCCAGCGTCCCTGTCCACCGTGGCCTGCTTTGCGGCCAAGTCGCGATCAGTCGCGCCGCCGGAGTCGAGTCCCACGTGGCAGTGCACGTCGACCAGCCCCGGAATCACCGTGCCGGCCAGCGTCGTGACCTCGCCTGCGTGCCGCGGGCGCTGATAAGTGATGCGCCCCCCCACCACCCACGCCTCGTCACGGACGTCGTCCTCGCCGACGACGATCGGCCCGGTCAGGTGGAGCGTCGGCACTACTTCAGGTACTTGCTCAGGTCGGCGTCAACCTTCGAGGGGTCGAAGTCCTTGGGGCTGCCGAGCCCGAAGGCGCTGCCGGGCGCCGCCTGCGCGGCCGGGCGGTTCTTGGCCGCCGCCTCTTGCTGCGCGCGCTTGGCGGGGTTGCCGGACTTGCCCTTGACCTTGCGCTGCGGCGCGGTCTTTCCCTTGGACTTCTTGCCGCCGGGCATGCCGCCCCACGCGCCGGGCCCGCCACCCTGGCCGGGCAGCTGCGGCATGCCGCCGCCGTTCTTGGCGATCGCGCGCATCATCTGCTGGGCCTGCTCGAACCGCTTGACCAGCGAGTTGACGTCGGCCACCGTCATCCCGGAGCCGCGGGCGATGCGCGCGCGGCGCGAGCCGTTGAGCACCTTGGGGTTGTCGCGCTCGAGCGGGGTCATCGACTGGATGATCGCCTCGGTGCGCACCAGCTCGCGCTCGTCGAAGTTCTCGATCTGATCGCGCATCGCGCCCATGCCGGGCAGCATGCCCAGCATCTTCTTCATCGAGCCCATGTTCTTGAGCTGCTGCATTTGCGACAGGAAGTCGGTGAAGGTGAAGTCTTCGCCCTTGGTGACCTTGTCCGCCATGCGGGCGGCCTCGTCCTGATCGAAGGCCTTCTCGGCCTGCTCGATCAAAGTGAGGATGTCGCCCATGTCGAGGATCCGGCCGGCCATGCGGTCCGGGTGGAAGATCTCGAAGTCGGTGAGCTTCTCGCCGGTCGAGGCGAACATGATGGGGCGGCCGGTGACCTCGGCGACGGACAGGGCCGCGCCTCCGCGGGCGTCACCATCGAGCTTGGTGAGCACCACGCCCGTGAAGTCCACGCCCTGCTGGAAGGCGGTCGCGGTGGCGACGGCGTCCTGGCCGATCATGGCGTCGATGACGAACAGCACCTCGTCGGGCTCGACGGCCTTGCGGATGTCGGCGGCCTGCTTCATCAGTTCGGCGTCGACGCCCAGTCGGCCGGCAGTGTCGACGATCACGACGGAGTGCTGGCGCTGCTCGGCCTCCTTGAGGCCCTTCTTGGCGACCTTGACGGGGTTGCCGCGTTCGCGCTCGCCCTCGCGGGTCACTCCCGGCTCGGGGGCGAACACCGGTACTCCGGCGCGCTCGCCCACGACCTGCAGCTGGTTGACGGCGTTGGGGCGCTGGAGGTCCGCGGCGACCAGCAGCGGCGTGTGGCCCTGCTCCTTGAGGTGGTGCGCGAGCTTACCCGCGAGAGTGGTCTTTCCCGCTCCCTGCAGGCCGGCCAGCATGATGACCGTGGGGCCGTGCTTGGCGTGGCGGAGCTGACGGGCCTCGCCGCCGAGGATCTTGATGAGCTCCTCGTTGACGATCTTGACGACCTGCTCGCCGGGGTTGAGCGCCCCCGACACCTCGACGCCGAGCGCGCGCTCGCGGATGTTGCCGGTGAAGGTACGCACCACCGGCACGGCGACGTCGGCGTCAAGCAGCGCGCGGCGGATCTCGCGGATGGTGCCGTCGATGTCCGCCTCGGAGAGCCTGCCCTTGCCCCGCAGGTTGCGGAAGGTCGATGTCAGGCGGTCGGAGAGGTTCGCGAACACAGGTGTCCCTTCGAGGAAAGCGTGGCTACTAGCCTACCGGGCGCCTCGCGGCGTGCAGGGCGCGCACTCACCCGGCCCGCGCATCGGCCGCATGCAAGCCGTGCGCCCTGGACGTGCGCGAGTGCAGGAGTCCGCTCGTTGTGTGCGCTGACGCACTGCTGAGGCGCGGGCAGTGGCGCACGGCGGCCGATGCGCGGGTCGGGTCACGCGCCCGGCTGGCCGAGCGCGCGGCGGGCGTTGGTGGTGAGCGTGTCGATCAGGCTGGCCCGCCAGGTGGTCCACGCCTTGGGACCGGCGGCGCGCGCGTCCGCCTCGGTGAGCGCGCGCAGCGTGTCCAGCAGGTCGAGCCGGTGGTCGACGGCGTCGAGCAGCCGAGTCGCCGTCGCGGGCGCGGCGGGGTCCTCCTTGGTCGCGAGCTCCGCAAGCGTGAGGTGCTCGCGCACCAGCAGCTGGAGATCG
>JBKBNW010000049.1:0-12631 GCA_046295115.1 Demequina sp. | reverse complement strand
GGGGACCAACCGTGCCGAGATCCTGCAGCCGATGGTGAGCGGCTCCCCGACCGCCGAGCCCAGCCCCGGGGAGCAGACGCCGTCCCCGGAGCCCTCGCCAACCCAAGTGACGCCGTCGCCGGACGGGCCGCCGTGGGACGACAGCGCAGACGGCATCCCGGACGGCGCCTATCCCGCGCTGGCTGCGGACCGCAACGCGACGCTCGTGGCGAACCCGGAGATGTCGTACCCGCAGGCGCACGTCATGGAGGACTGGGTGTGGGATCGCGTGGGGCCCACGTGGGGAGTCGGCATCGCGTCACAGTTGTTCTATCCCCCAGCGGGCCTCGAGTTGCCGCCCGCGGTGTTGTACCTGCACAGCCCGGACGGCGTGTACTTCGAGGTCGCGGAGCTTCCTGAGGAGGCGTGGGACGACGCGCGAGTGGTGTCGTGGCAGGAGGACGCGCGCACGTTGCGGGTCTGGACGCGAGACGGCGGTGGCTTGTTCGACATGACCACGGGGGAGTTCGACCCGATCGAGTTCAGCATCGGCGGCGAGCCGGCACCTCTCGAGACCTTTGTGGCGGCGAATGCGCTCGGCGACGAACTGTGGTTCGCCGAGAACGACAACGGCGGTGGGTTCTATCGCTGGTCGGCGAGTGCTGGGTGGGCGAAGGCGAGCCTGTGGGACGTGGCACCCGCGGCTCGGCACTTTGGCGATGCGCCCGGTTATAGCGAGCCCAACCTGAGCGTCGACGGCGATGCCGTGCTGCTCGCCATCGCGCCAACGACGGATGACGGATTGGAAGGCGTGCCTACGTCCTTCGTCGAGTACCGGCTCTCCCGGGATACCACCGCAGTGTTCGACGCGGGCCTCCCGGCGAACGCGCTCAGCGTCTACGCCGTCACGTGGGTGGACGAACGCTCGGTCTCGCTCGAGGTCGAGCTGCCCGACGGGTACCGACCCGCTCTCGTCGAGTTAGGAGGGCAGACGCGAATCGACCCGCAGAACATCGCGGCGGCCAAAGAGTTGGCGGCTCTGCCCGAGTGGGTCGACGTCGAGTTCCGCGAGGCGACCCGTCGGGAGACGGCCGGTATGGCCTGCGGCTGCTGATCCCCAAGGCAGCGGCGCGCTCCGAGCCGCTAGATGTTCGGCGGGATCGGCGGCTGCTCGACCCACTCGCCCGCCTCTTTGAGCGCGGGGGGGTGCGCGTCGGGCGCGCCCGGGCGGTCCGTGCCGCGACGGATCACCGGCGTGGCCAGCAGTGCGATGCCGACCATCGCGGCCGCGGCGCCCGCCGCGAGGTACAAGCCGGCATAGGCGCCAACGTTGTCGACCAGATAGCCTGCGGTCCACGCGCCGAAGGCCACGCCGACCCCCATGCCGATGCGTAGCCACGACATGCCCTCGGTGATCTGGTCTCGCTTGACCACGCGCTGCACGATGGTGTCAGCGTTGGTCAGGGTGGGCGCGATAGCCGCGCCGGCCACGAACCCGATGAGCGCGAACATCACCATGCCGGTCGACAGTGTCAGTGCCGCGAATCCCACGGCGAGAGCCATTGTTCCCAGCACTGTGCGCTTCCACAGCGCCATCGTCCAGTGGCGCGCTCCGTACAGGATGCCGCCCACGAACGACCCGGCGGACACGATGCCCAGCAGCACTCCCGACAGCGTCTTGTGCCCCTGCTCCTCCGCAAACCCGACGGTGGAGATGTCGAACGCCCCGAACATGGTCCCGAGGCCGAGCGCGATGAACGCCGCTCCAATGACCGCGCTGGGCACCTTGAACCCCAGCCCGCCGCTGCCGGTCCTGCCTCGCGGTGGCGGCTCGGTGGCTCGCTGCGACAGCAGGATGGTGAGGCCCACCACGGTCCCGACCGCGGAGACGACCAGTCCGGCCGGCCCCCACACGGTAGTGGCCAGGATGGTCGCGAGCGCGGGTCCGGTGATGAACAGCACCTCGTCGAGCACTCCCTCGAGTGCGAAGGCGGTGTGAATGTCTTCATCGGTCTCGAGAATGTTCGACCACCGCGCACGCGTGAGGGACCCGAGCGGTCCCGACAAGGAAGCCACGATGACCGCGATCCACAGCATCCATTCGGCCCCGTTATTGACCGCCGTCCAGATACCGAGCACGACGCCAACGATGTGCAGCCCCAGCAGCGGCAGCATCACCGTGCGCTGGCCGTAGCGGTCGACCAGACGTGAGGTCGGCACCGTTTGCACAGCCCACACGATGATGCCGATGGCCGCGACGCGACCGGCCATCTCGTAACTGCCGTACTGGATCTGCACCATGAGGATGAACGAGATGTTGAACATCGAGATGGGCAGCCGCGACAGCAGGCCGGCGAAGGCGAAAGCCTTCGCGCCGGGATGGGTCAGGATGGTCCGATAGGGGGCGAGCACCCACATATGCTCTCACCGCGAATGCGGTCAGGTGGACCGGTGGGGCTCACCTTCGCCGGGAGATTCCTCGCGGCCGATGCGCCCGTCACCAGGGGAGGCGGCGTCGCCAGGAGCGGGCTCGCCATGGGGCCCACCGCTGAGCATCCCCGGGCCGTGAGGGTCCGCGGTCGTCACCGGCGGGGGCAGGGCGCTCTCGCGGTGCTTGCGGCGGTCCTGCATGATCAGGGCCGCGGCCCCACCCACCACGAGGATGAAGGCGAGAGCGATCCCGCCCCACCTGAGCCACGGTCCCCAGTTGATTTGGTCGTCCGCACCCGCGACGATGCGGATGTCCTGCCCGCTCGCGAGGTCGGCGAGCCCAAGCGTCACGGTGTTTCCCTCGATCTCGCCGGCGGTGGCCTCCTCGACCAATCCCGGGAAGGTGTACGCGATGCTCACGTCGACGCTCGACTCGACCAGACTCAGCTGTGACGGCGTCACGCCCAGCGCGTCCAGGTCCACGCCCTCGGGGGACATCATCGTGAGCACGAATCGACCGTCCGTCTGCTCCAGGGTTGCCGCGCCGCCGATTCCCGTGGCGGTCTGGGAGGCGGCGGCGTTGAACTCCTCGAGCGGGAGATCGGTGAGAGTGAGCTCCACGCCGTCGAGTTCGCCGTCGTCGTAGGGCTCGATCAGGATCTGCCCTGGGTACTGAGCTTCGAGGGCCGCGAGTTCTGGCGACCCGTCCAACTCGTCGAACAGTGAGCCGATGTCCATGCCCGTCTGGGAGCCCAGTTGCGCGGCGACTTCGTCAGAGAAGGCCACGATCGCGTGCTGCGAGAAGGTGCCGTCGGAGCTGATGGTGGTGTCGACGGTGGTGCGCACGCAGCCCGTCAGCGCGAGCGCGGCGACCGCGACCGCACCCGACCAGCGCAGCACCGGAGTCACGGCCGCTGGGGGTCCTTGTAGGACCCGTCCCGACCGTCGGCCGGCCCAAAGTCTTCCAGCGCGGGAGCCACGAACGGCGGGGCGTCGATGGGGTCGCCGACGGGCACGCTCGGCACCGTCATGGGCGGCACGCCGGAGTCGACCCGGGACTCGTCCACCGTCTTGCGCCGGCCGGACATGATGAGCACCCCGGCAATGCCGGCGCCGATGCCGATGATGGCCGCGATCACCAGGACCATCCACAGCGGGAACTCGCCCCCGGCAGTTGCGGAGCCCCGTGCCTCTAGTTCGCCGGGTTGCTCGAGCAGGTTCCACGTCACGGTGGTGCCGTCGAGCACGCCGTTGTGGTGGGAGACCTTTCCGGGGAACGTCACGGACAGGGTCGCTGACGCGTCGGCGGGTAGCTCCTCGCCCCCGGTCTGGCCGGACAGGTCGTCCGCCGCGCCGGAGACCACATAGTCGTCTCCGTCGCGGGAAAGGCGAAGGCCCTCGCCGGCGGCGTCGAAGTCCTCGAGGGGAAGGCCCGAGAAGGTGGTCCGCGATCCCACGAAGTCGGGGCTGCCATCGCCGTTGTCGTCGGCCGATTCGTAGCGCTCGGTGGTGCCGCCGGGGATGGTCTCGTCAGCACCGAGGAGGTCCTCGAGGCCCTCCTCGCCAGCGATCGCCAGCAGTTCCTGCGAGACGGCGAAGATGAAGTCTCCGCTCGCAGTGTCGTCCTCAGCGAGCGTGACGTTCATCTCAACCCGGACGCATCCGGTGAGCGCGAGCACGGTGACGGCGGCGAGCGCGACGGTGCGCGACAGGGTTCTCATGGCGACCACTGTCCCACAGCGACAGGCACGGGTCCACGTGTGCTCATCGGCGCGGTGTGCCTCGACACCGTGTGCGGCCCGGAGCGGGATGCGGTGCCGCGTACCCTGGTGGCATGCCCGTCGATGCCCTGGTCACCGCGTCGGGTGGCCTCCGGGACGTGGCTCTCGCGTTCACTGTTGGCGGCCTCCTCGCAATGGCCTTTGTGGTCCCCGCAGGCCGCCCCGCGGCCGCCCGCGCCGCCGCCATGGCGCGTTGGTCGTCGGTGGTGTGGGCCGTGGCGGCGATCGTGTTCGTCTTTGCCTCCTACGCGCGCATTCGCAATGCGGAGGTGGCGCCAGAGCGGTTCGTCGAAGAGGTGTGGTCCTTCGTCACGACGATCGAGCTGGGCCAGGCCTACCTCCAGATGGCGCTCGCCGCCATCGTGGTGTCAGTGCTTGCCGCGTTCGTGCGGAAGCCGCAGGGTGCCGCGTGGTCGCTCGTCCCGGTGGTGTGGGCGCTCGCGTGGCAGGCGCAGACCGGCCATGCCGCTGGCGCGGCCGACCACCATCTCGCGGTGAGCGCGATGTTCCTGCACCTGGCCGCATCGGCCGTATGGCTGGGCGTTGTCGCGGCGCTGTTCCTCATGCGTCGCCCCCTCGGCGACGATGCCAAGGCGGCCGTGCAGCGCGGATCGAAGATTGCGCTGTGGGGCGCGGTGGCGATCATC
Source organism: Demequina sp. (assembly GCA_046295115.1). Taxonomy (GTDB): domain Bacteria; phylum Actinomycetota; class Actinomycetes; order Actinomycetales; family Demequinaceae; genus Demequina. The sequence goes on along the minus strand of JBKBNW010000049.1, from coordinate 7,794 downwards.
GTGTCGGGCATCGCGAGCGCGTGGGTCCGACTGGGCGAGCCTGTGGACCTGGTGGCGACCAACTATGGACGCCTGCTGATACTCAAGGTTGCGCTGATGTCGCTCGCGGTCGCGCTCGCCGCGTGGCACCGACGGGTGAACCTGCCGCGACTGTCGGACACTCACGTGCGGGAACGGTTCTGGCGTGTGATGGCGGTCGACGTTGCGGCGCTGGTCGCCGTCGTCGGCGTGGCGGTGCTGTTGTCCGGTAGCACCCCGCCGGTGCCGATCGAGGCGGTGGGCGACCCCACGCCGGCATACGCCCTCACCGGCTACGAGCTGCCCCCGGCGCCATCCGCGCTCAACTGGCTCGTGCTGTGGCGGCTCTCGATCCTGCCCGCCTTCGCCCTGGGCACGGCTGGCGTAGTGTACCTGCGGTGGGCCGCGCGCCTGCGCCGGCGGGGGGACCGTTGGCCCTGGTACCGCACGCTGTCCTTCATGGCGGGCGTCGCGGTGCTGGTGTGGATCACCCAGGGCGCGCCGACGATCTACGGGATGGTGACGTTCTCAGGCCACATGGTCGAGCACATGCTGCTGGTCATGGTGGCGCCGATTCCGCTGGCCCTCGGCGCCCCCGTGACGCTCGCACTGCGCGCTCTGCCGGCCCGCGCCGACGGGTCGCGGGGCCCCCGCGAGTGGCTACGCGGCATCGTCGACTCCCGCCTGGTGCGCGGTCTGTCGCACCCCATCGTCGCTGCAGTGAACTTCGCGGGCTCGCTCGTGGTGTTCTACTACACGCCGCTGTTCGAGTTCGCACTCAGCAACCACGTGGGGCACCTGTGGATGCTGGCCCACTTCACCCTGGCCGGGTACCTGTTCGCGAACGCCCTCGTCGGCATCGACCCGGTGCCCAAGCGCCCCTCGTACCCCATGCGCATTGTGCTGCTGTTCGCCACGATGGCCTTCCACGCCTTCTTTGGGGTGTCGCTCATGAGCTCGGGGGTGCTGCTCGCGCCGCGCTGGTTCGGACTGATGGGCCGGGACTGGGGGCCCGATGCGCTCGCTGACCAGCAATACGGCGGGCAGTTGGCGTGGGGCATCGGCGAGCTTCCCGTCGTGCTGCTCGCGATCGGTGTGGTCGTGGCGTGGCGGAACGCGGATACCCGGGAGGCGAAGCGCAAGGACCGGCAGGCGGATCGCGACGACGACTCCGAGCTCCGGGCCTATAACGCGATGCTTCAGCAGACCGCTAAGCGCGACGGCGGCAACTGAAGTTATCCACAGATTTTGTCCACAGGCATGTGAAGATTCCATGAATGACGCGTAGACCCGGTGGATAACGCTGTGGGAAAACGGTGGAGGAAAAAAACTTCTCTGGAGCGGTTGCGGGGCGCTTTCAAGGCGAGTACGACTAGTCCCATCGGAACTTCAGTTCCACCGCCTCGGGAGGTCGCAAGATCGCCTCGGGGGTCGGCGGTCAGAGTTCTCGGCTCGGGTCAACCGGGCCGTGATCCCTGGTAGTCCGGCTTTCGGTGGTCTGAGGCAACGGATGCGTCGGACAACGTCGGTCCACGTCGATGGGGTTGCCTTCGGGTGGCCTCGGAGAACTGTGGGTGACGGCACAGGGGCCTGGCGGCCCGACGCATCGACCGAGAGGTCACTCCCTTTCGAGGGGGTGAAGCCGCATCGTCAATCGCGGCCGTCGCGGTTGGGGAGTTATCCCCAACCCGTGAGAACTCTCCGGTCATGGCAAGGCCCCCCGAACGCTTACTTCGGGGGGCCTTCGCCTTGCCGGGACCTCGAGAGGTCCTGCAGACAACGGTATGACCGCACCAGTGAGTGCTAGCGGCGACACGCCCTATCTCGTCAACGTTCTGTACGGCAGCGACGCTCCCCCGCGCATGCGCGCGCCCGGCCGCGGGGTACGTTGTGAGGGCAGCGATCATCCATCCAGAGGGAGGCACCGATGGCGGAGTCCGACAGCCGCGACGCGGGCCCCACGGAGAGCCCTGCGGGCGATCCGCCACCTGTGCAACCCTCGCCGAACCTTGCCGCGGGCCCGGTGGTGAGCGTGCCTACGCCCGCTGCGCCCGCATCGGCCGTGGCTACGCCTGCGCACGCGGCGGGGAGTGAAGGCGCAGGGCCCGGCCACCCCGCGACAGTCCCGACCGCTGCGACGCCCCACGAGGGCGAGGCGCAGGTGCTCGACCCCGTCGACGACCAGCCGACTCAAGTGATCGCGCCGGTGCCGGAGGCCACCCGGGAGGCTCCGCCTTCCATCCCGCCGGGCGGCGATGACGACCGCAGCGCCGAGCGCGACGTCGACCGCAACTGGATCGGGGTGGGCGCGTTCGTCACGGGCGCGCTGTTCCTCAGCCTCGTCGCGATCGTGCTCGGTCACCTGGGGCTCAGCGCCGCTAAGCGGGGTCGCGCGGATAACCGCCAGTTCTCGATTGCGGGCCTGATCCTCGGCTACCTGGGACTCATCGTCACCGCGGCCGGAGTGTGGTTCCTCGTCGCGGGCCCGGTGAGGGCGGGTGATGTCGACATCCAGGCGCAGCAGGACGTGAGCGCCGTGGGTGCGGCGGCCGCGAGCCTCGCCGCGCAGACCGCCGATCTGCCGGTCGTGTCGCAGACCGACGCCGGCTACTCGGTGGGGGACCAGGCGATCGTCGCCGAGCTCACGACAGCGCACGAGCTCGGGTTTGCGGGATCGGGGCCAGCGGACTGGTGCCTGGAGATCGTCTACGAGGGTGGCACCGAGGCGGCGTTCCACTACACGGCGACGTCCGCCATGGCCCCAGGGCTGTGCCCGGCTACCGGCTGACGCTCGTGACGCGGGACGGCCGATGCGCTGGCTCGGTCAGCCCTCTAGGACTGCTTGGTCCTCGATGCGCGACGGCGTGCCCGCGTCCTCGAGGCGCGCGGCGCCCCGCACCACCACGTCGGCACCGAACGTCCAATCGCCCTTGACGGTGAGCGACTCCGCCTCCCGCAGGGACGGGGCCCCTTGGGGGAACCGCGCGTCAAAGGCCTCCATGGTCTTGTAATACCGGGAGTCCAGGTCCACCAACGGGGCGCGGTCCACGTCGAGCCGGAGGCCGCCGTCCTCTGCGAGCCGGTACGCGTCGGATCGCAGCGTGAGCAAGTCGTTGGTGGTCTTCACCGGCAGGAACCGGTCGCGGCCCACCACGATGGCGGTGGCGCCCTCGAACACCTCGATCGCGGCGCCCATGGCGGACTCCACCTGGTACACCTCAGGGGAGTTCGGGTCCGTGGGGTCGACAGTCTTGCGGTTGCGGATGAGCGGCAGGCCCAACACCGAGCCACGCTCCGTCAGCGCCCGCTGTAGCGCCTCGAGGTCCCACCACAGGTTGTTGGTGTGGAAGAACGGGTGGCGGTGCTCGTCCGTGAAGAAGTCCATCTCCTCTGGCGCGGTCTGGGCGGTGTCGCGCAGGATCAACTGGCCGTCGGCCTTACGGATCGCGAGGTGCCCGCCCTTGCGGTCGGCGGCGGTGCGACGGCACAGCTCGGCGGCATACGGCGCACCTGACGAGGCGAACCAGCCGGCAATGCGGCCATCGGGCACTGCACCGAGGTTGTCCGAGTTGGAGGCGCTCGCGTAGCGAAAGCCTTCCTCGAGCAGGCGCTCGAGAACGCCGGAGGAGGACAACGCGGTGTAGATGTCGCCGTGGCCAGGGGGGCACCACTCGAGCGACGGGTCCGCGGGCCACTCCACCGGGGTGAGATCGTCGACGCGCAGCTTCGGCTCTCGGTTCTGCAGAAAGTCGAGCGGCAACCCATGCGACTGGATCTGGGGGTTTGCGCCCAGCGCGCGCATCGAATCGGCCTGGGTGCGGAAGGAGTTCATCAGCAGCAAGGGCAGGCGCGCTCCGGTCGCCGTGCGCGCATGCCTGACCTGCTCGGCGATGAGGTCGAGAAAGCTCTTGCCGTCGCGGACCGGCAGCAAGGACTTCGCGCGGTCCATGCCCATCGAGGTGCCCAGGCCGCCGTTGAGCTTGATGATCACGGTCTTGCCGAGCGCGTCGCGCGCGTCGTCGTCGTCCACGTCGACGGCGTCGAGGCGGGCGGGCTCGAGCAGGGGCGAGATGTCGTCCTCGCGGATCAACCCGGTGGCACCCGCCTCGAGCTCACCGTAGTAGTGGCTGAAGACGTCGATCGCCGCCTGGTCCACTCCCGCAGCGCGCATCTTGTCTTGGGCTTGGGCCAGTCCTTCAGTGCTCATGGCTACGAGCCTAGGGCAGGCCGGCCGATGCGTGGGCTTGGCTGGGGAGAGAGGGGCTAGTGTTCACGCAGGTGTCGCGCGGGGAGCCGAGTTTGCCGCGAGGCGCGCCACCATTGCGCTGTGTCGCGAGCCCGACATACACTGAGCTTGCCGGCCGCACAGCATGTGCCGCCCGCACCCGCCTTCAGCCCCCGCAAGGGGGCTGTCGTGCATCTAGGGATACCAGACCCCGCAGCCGAACGCAGAGTCGCCGCAGAGGATCGTAGCGATGGAGTCCATCGCGCGTTCCGCGTCCGGATTGCGCTCTCGGGGTACCTCTAGCCGGCGGCGAACGAAGAATGCGTAGTGGTCGGCAGCCTGCAACATGCGCGAGTGGTGGCTTGGGGCGAAGTGGACCGTGTCGAGTATCAGGTTGAACGTAGTTCTCCAGTAGTCGCCGGGTGTCCCTTCGAGGCGGTGCATCGCCAGGTCCTGACGATGAGCATCGCGATCGGAACGCTCGTCCGCGATGACGAGAATCGGTGACCACGGTTCTCCGCCCATCGCCACGGTGCGTTCGCCAAGGCCCAGGGGTGCCTTGCGGTACGCATCCGACGTGGGCCACGAGAGGCCCCGGTCGGTGAGGGCTGCGGTCGTGACCAGGTTCCCTGCGAGCAGGGCACTCAGCAGCTCCGCTTGGCGCGGTTCGAGCGCAACGAGCCGCGTCAGTACCGCGATCACCTCAAGGAGATCAGTCGTCCATGCCGAGTCCCATGAGTCGACATGAATATCGTCGAGCGCTGGTTCGAGGGCCTCGCCCGGATCGTCGGACGCTGACGGGACTGGCCGATACGGGTCCATGAGTGCCGGACAGGGGAAGAGGGACTGGAGCGGGTGACGGGAATCGAACCCGCGCTATCAGCTTGGGAAGCTGAAGTTCTACCATTGAACTACACCCGCGCGCACCGCCAACGGCGGTGCAGGACACCCATACTAGCCGCGCCTCACGCACGCGTGAAATGCGGCGTAGCCGCGCCTAAACCTCAGGCTTCGCGAGCGATCATCGAGAACGAGGCCGAGCGCGTCTCGCCGGGCTGCACCAGGAACAGTCCGGTGCCCTCGACGCCCTTCGCATCCAACGTGAAGGCATCGTTCGCGTTAGATACCGGCTCGAACGCCCAGAATGGGGCGTCCTGAGGGATGTACAGCACCGCGTGCTCAAGCAGGGGGTCCGCCTCGACGTCGACCGTCACGGCGCCTGGCCACTCGATGGTCGCGAGCCGCTCGCCCCGTCGTCCAGTGAGGCAGTCGTCGACGAACTCATGGCCCAGCTCGCGTGCCTCGCGAAAGTCCGCCGCCGCGCGAATCTCGCCCGCACCGGCATCGGGCATACACGCCTCGAGGTCATAGCCCTGGTCCGCCTCAATCTGCAGGCGCGCATCGGGCGAACCTGCGACCGAGCGCAACAGGTAGGGGTGGTGGCCGAACCCGGCTGGGAAGGTCTCGTGGTCCGTGTTGGTGACGGAGTACGTCCACACGAACCGGTCGCCCTCGAGCGCGTAGGTGAATCGCGCGGTGAAGGTCCACGGCCAGTTCACGCCGTAGACGTCGCGGGAGGCGAACTCGAGCGCCACGCGCTGGTCGGTGTGCTCCACGACCTGCCACGGGTAGTCCCACCCGGTGCCGTGGATCGCGGTGCCGTCCGGCCAGTTCACCCGCAGCTGGAAGGACCGCCCGCCCCACCGCAGCAAGCCGTCGCGGATCCGGTTGGACCACGGCACCAGCGGGTAGGACGCGGTGTCGTTGGGGCCGGTCGCGTCCTCCGGCGTGGGACGCAGCACGTCGTGCCACGCGTCGCCGATGCGCACCTGTCCGAAAGCGACGGCGCCGCCCTTGTTGGGTGCAAAGCCAATGCGCCAACGTGAGTTCTCGATGACGGGCCTGGAAGGCGCGGTGGTGTCAGACATGGTGCCCATTGTGGCGCATCCGTCCTGGTCTCGCTGGGCGCGCGCGCGGGCACTTCTGCGATGGTCGTCCTCGGGTGCAGCGGGGCGCCGAAAGGCACAATGGCACCATGGCGGGGGTGAGGCGGGTCGTGGCGGCGATCGCGTGCGTGGTTGCTCTCGCAGCGTGCGACGCCACGCCCACGACGACCTCGCCATCCCCGAGTGCCCAGGTGTCGCCACCGCCCGTCGCGCCACTCGGCGGCACCGCTTTCCCCCGGACCCTTCAGGCCGACCGCATGGTCGAGGTGCAGATCGAGACCCCCGGCGACCAGCGCGGCATCGTGGTGTCGGTGGCGCTCGACTCGCCGTACTTCGGGCCGTCCGGAACGGTGCCTACCAACGTGTTGCTCGAACCGGGCTGGCTCGCGAGGCTGCGCGTGCCACTTGGCCCGCCACTATGCCCCGCCGGTTCGGGATCCTCGATCGCGACGGTCGAGGTGCGGGCCTACGAGGGCACGGAGGTTGTCGAGCACGAGGTCGAGCTCGACGACGCGGCCCTGGCTGAGATCAACGCGAGCGAGTGTCGACAGCGCATTGCCACCGACGCCGCGGCACCGTCCTTCGCCTCGGAGCCCGTTGTCAAGGGCGACTCGGTGGAGACCTCCGTGGTGCTTCAACGCGGCGCGTCCGCCGCGACTGCGACCCTGACCGCGTTATCCGGCAACATCATTTTCTCCTTGGAGCCCCAAGCTGGAGGGGTGCCGCTCACCCTTGATGGGGATCGACAGCGCGCAGCGGTGCCGGTCACGTTGAGGGCCGCGCGCTGCGATGCTCACGCGTTCGCCGAGTCTAAGAAGACGTTTGTGTTCACCGCCTCGTTTGAGGTGGCGGGCGAGACCATCACCGTCGAGTATCAGGCTCAGGGCGCCGTGCGTGAAGCGCTGCAAGGGCTGTTCGACCAATGTGCGGCGCGAAGCGATTCCGACGGAATCGGCGGGCCATAGTCGCGGCGCGCATGGGTCACGTTGTCGTCCCGGGCGCTCGGCGTTCGTGGTCGAAGGCGAGGGCGCACGCCACGAGGGCGCGCCACGGAAGGAGGAATCATGAAGTTCCTGATGCTGGTGCTGGTGGAAGAGGTGGGGGCGGACGCCCCCGAGGGTGAGGGCACGCCCATCGAGATCTGGGGTGACCGCTACGAAAGCGGCGGCGTAAACCTCATGGGATCGCGTCTCCGGCCGGCCACTCAGGCGCGCACGGTGCGCCAACGTCGCAGCGGGCTGGTGGTCACGGACGGCCCCTTTGCCGAGACGCACGAGGCCATTGGCGGGTTCGACGTGCTCGAATGCGAGTCGTGGGAACAGGCAATCACCGTGGCATCCGAGCACCCCATGGCGTACGCCGGGGCGATCGAGTTGCGTGAGTTCTGGCCCTTCGACGAGGAGTAGGTCTGTCCTGGTAGACGGCCGATGCGCGGGCGGGTTGGGAATAGCACCGGCGTGGCGGAGGTTGGGACTGGTGCAGGTGTCGCCTGGGGAGGGTCCCCGTCGCTTCATGCGAGGAGCGACATCGCCCACTCGGGAGGTGCAGTACCAATGGCTATCGGATCCGGCATTTTCCTGATCGCACTCGGCGCGATCATGGCTT
>JBKBNW010000048.1:0-12761 GCA_046295115.1 Demequina sp. | reverse complement strand
GACGGAGAGGTACGGCACAAACTCGTGCTCGGCGTACACGAGAGGGGCGTGGATCTCATCCGCCACCACGCGGACCCCGTAGTGGTCCGCCAGCGCGGCGACCCGCTCGAGCTCCTCGCGCGTGTGCGCGACCCCGGTGGGATTGTGCGGGCTGCACAGTAGGTAGGCGGCGGGGCGGCCGCCCTCGGTGGCGCGGCGGAAGGCGTCCTCGAGCGAGGCGAAGTCGAGTCGCAGGTCCGCGCCGAGCGGGGCGTCGATGACGTTGCGGCCCGCGGCCTTCAAGTAGATGAAGAACGGCGGGTACACCGGGGGGTTCACCACGATGTCGCTGCCCGGCTCGGTGAGCATCGACAGCACATCCACGTAACCGGTGATGACGTCAGCCACGGTGGTCATGTGCCCGGGAGAGACGGCCCAGCCCCAACGGCTCTCTGCGAAACTCGCGAGCGCCTCCACGTACGCCGTCCCTGCGGGGTAGCCCAAATCGCCCCCCGTGACGGCGCGCTCGAGCGCCTCGCGCACCGCAGGAGCGGGTGCCACGTCCATCTCGGCGACCCACAGCGGCAGCACATCTGAACTGTATTTGCGCCACTTGGCCGAGGTGCGGGAACGCAAGTCGGGGAGCGTGAGCTCGGTGAGAGGGTTGGCGCGCTGCGGCGTGTGGACGGGTATGGCCATCCACACACTGTGGCGAACGGCCGATGCGCGCGCAAGTCCGTTCCGACCGCGCGCCCCCGGGAAGCGGCGCCGCGGCCTTCCTACAATCGCCCCATGGGCAAGCGCGGCAAGGGCAATGACGGCGGACGCTTCCCGATAGGCGTGGTGATCGCGATTGCGGTGGTCGGCCTGGCGGGATTCGGCGCGTACTGGCTACTTGGCGAGTTTGGATTCATCGGGGATCCGACCCCCGAGCCGACTTTGTCGCCCCACGCCGAGCGCACCGTCGAGGAGGACGGCAGGCCGGAGTGGCTGCAGGGCACAACGTACGATCTGCCTGCGATGACGAGCCCAGAGAGCGAGCTTGAGCCTGCGGCGAGAACTCTCGAGACGTGGGTGTGGGAACTCGTCGACGACGACTGGTCGCTGACCGTCGTGCGCGAGGGCGAGGGCGACAACTACACGTGGCTGTCCGACTTCCAGGCGCTCTACCTGGTGAGTCCCACCGAGGACATGTTCAAGATCTCGAACCTGCGAACTGACTTCGACATGGACGTCGTTCACTGGGATCCGGAACTCGAGGTGGCGTGGATCAAGCGTGGCGGAAAGTCGGATCTCGAGCAGGTGATCGAGTACGACCTGATCTCGTTGGATACCACCGAGGGCTGGTCGCGCGCCGTGGTGAGTTCGGCGAACGGCGTCCCGGGCGGTGTCGCCAACGTCGAGTACCGGGCAACCGTGGGGGACGGCGACGAACTGTGGGTGTCATATGACCCGAGCGGCTACGCGACTGGGGTGTTCTGGCGCGACGGGCCCGAGTGGGACTCGAGTCTCATCTCGGACCAGATCCGGCGCATGGCGCAGCAGGGCCTGTCGAGGGACCGCGGCGTCGAGGCGTGGTTCGACCCCGGTTCCGGACGCGCCGTGTATCACGGGGTCTTCATCGACCCGGATACCGCGCGTCTGTCCGACGAGATGTGGGTCGTGCACGATCTGACCACGGACCAGTTCGACAACACCGTGGTGGTGGCGGTTCCAAGCGACGACTGCCGGCCGGTCGATGGGCCTCGCTCGGGAGTGTTCGAGGGCGACCGCATTGTCGCGCTGTGCGGCGGCGAGGAGTACCTGTTGGACCCGTACGGTCTCGAGGCGCCGGTCGAGCGGTAGCCCCGCCCGGCGACTCGCGGCGCCCACTCCGCCACGCGGTGCGGGACAACAGGGTCCTCCCCCAGGCTGATCCCTACGCCGAAAGTCGTACGGCGCGCGGTCCCGAGGATCAACCCTGGGGCCATCGTGGTGCACGCGTGATCTACCTACGCTCGAAAGTAATCGAGCACAAGGAGAGATCATGATCGAAGCACGAGGCCTGACCAAGCGTTACGGCTCCGCGACAGCAGTGGACGCCATGTCATTCGCGGTGGCACCCGGCCGAGTCACCGGGTTCCTAGGGCCTAATGGCGCGGGAAAGTCCACCACCATGCGAATGATTGTGGGGCTGGATGCGCCCACCAAGGGCGACGTGACAGTCAACGGCCGGCGCTACGTCGACCACGGCGCACCGCTGCGGGAGATCGGCGTGTTGCTGGACGCCAAGGCGGTGCACCCGGGACGGACGGCGCGCAACCACCTGACGGCTATGGCTGCTACGCACGGCATTAGCCGTTCCCGGGTGGACGAGGTGATTGATATCGCCGGGCTCGCAAGCGTGGCCGACAAGCGGGTGGGCGGATTCTCGTTGGGCATGGGCCAGCGGTTGGGAATCGCCGCCGCGTTGCTCGGCGACCCTCAGACGCTGATCCTGGACGAGCCTGTCAATGGCCTCGACCCGGAGGGCGTGCTGTGGGTGCGCCAGTTGACGCGAGCGCTCGCGGATCAAGGCCGCACGGTGTTTCTGTCCTCGCACCTGATGAGCGAAATGGCCCTCACGGCGGACCATGTGATCGTTGTGGGCCGTGGGCGTGTGCTCGCGGACGCTCCGGTCTCCGAGTTGATCGCGGCGGCGCACGGCGAGAGGGTTCGCGTTTCGAGCCCGCACGCCGTGCGGCTCGAGGAGGTGCTGCGCTCGCGGCGGGCCACGGTGGTCACCACCGGACGCGACTGCCTTGAAGTCACGGGCCTGACGGCCTCCCAGATTGGCGACGCTGCTGCAGACGCGAGCGTCGCGCTGCACGAGTTGACGGCAATCGGCGGCTCGCTCGAGGACGCGTACCTGCAGCTCACCGCTGACGACGTGGAGTTCCGCTCCACTCCAATGGACACGCACGACACCGGCGCCATGGCGTCCCAGACTGAAGGTGGATCACGATGAGCACGACATTATTGACGAAGAGGCTATCCCCCGCGCGGGCTGCAACCGACGCTGCGGGGCCCGTGACCTTGCGGCGCACAATCGTCGCCGAATGGATCAAGTTCCGAGGCCTGCGCTCTACTTTGTGGACGTTGGTCGCGATGGTGGGACTTCTCGTCACGGTGAGCGTGCTCGCCGCTTGGGGAACGGCCGCCCAGATGGTCGACGCGGGCCCAGACCAGGGCAACATGGCGCAGTACCTGAGCGCCGGCTACCAGTTGGCCCAGCTCGCGGTCGCCGTACTCGGCGTGCTAGCGATGAGCGGTGAGTACTCGACCGGGGGCATCCGCACCACACTTGCCACCGTTCCTCGCCGGTGGATGGTGCTGGTCGCCAAGGCCATCGTGCTCGGCGCAGCAGTCGCAGCGGCGACGCTCGTGGCCATGGTGGGGTCATATGCGGCTACCATCCCGTTCCACGACACCTTGGGGCTCGGGCTCGACTTCGCCGACGCCGAGCTGGTGCGAATGCTCGTGGGACTGCCGCTCTATCTCATGGCCATCTCGATGCTGTCCCTCGGCATCGGCACGCTCGTTCGCCACACGGCGGCGGGGCTGACCTTGGTGATCGGGCTCCTACTCGTCGTCGAGAACGTCATCGCAATGGTGCCTTTGCGCTTGTTTGACCTGGTAGGCCCGTTCTTGCCGATGACGGCAGGCAACAAGGTGATGTTCGACGGCGATACGCTGGCAGCTATCGACGACGCTAGTACCGGTGTGAGCCTGTCCCCGTGGCTCGGATTCGGCGTTCTCGTAGCGTGGGCGGTCGCGTTGCTCGGATTGGCGATGGTGTCGCTGCGACGGCGCGACGCGTAGTTGATCGACGAAACGGGAGGGCACGTTGACGACGGACAACACGTTCGTGGCCGAGCCGGCGGAGCACCGGCTCGGCTCTGCGCGCCGGTACCTTCGCTCGCACCCGTGGCTGGTGGACGCAGCCGTCGCAGGCTTCTACATCCTCAACACCTACCTTGCGGCCGCTGACCCCTATCAGCCCCTGACCGCACCGGTCGCCGTCTTGCTGGCGGTCTTCGGTGCGGGGGCGCTTGCGGTGCGCCGGCGGTACCCGCTTGTGGTCGTGGTCGCATTTGTTTCGATGGCAGGCGCGGCCCTCGTAGCGGCGGGGCAACTCGGCGGCACGGAACTCGGTTTTGCGTTTGCGCTCTATGCCCTTGCCGTGGCCCGGCCGGCACCCCACGCGTGGACGGTGGGATCGTTGGCGGTAGTGGCAACCTCGGCGGCGGTGTGGGCGTGGCAAGACGACAGTCTCGAGGAGGCGTTGGCCGGCGACGGGAGCTCAGTCGCGTTTGTCGACGACAGGTTTGCCAGCATCTTCGGCGTCACGGTGCTGTCGCTGGTGGGGGTGGCCCTTGGCATCAGCGTCCGGTTGCGGCGCCAACGGTTGGCCGACCTCGTGGAACGCGCGGCCGCACGGGAGCGCGATCAGGACCGGCAGGCACAGGTCGCTCGCGCCGAGGAGCGTGCCCTGATCGCACGCGAGGTGCACGATGTGGTCGCGCATAGCGTGTCCGTGATGGTGAGGTTGGCCGATGGTGCTGCGGTGGCCCTAGATCGCCAACCGGAGCAAGCCAGAGTTGCCCTCGACGAGTTGGCTCGCACGGGGCGTGCAGCGCTGGGCGATATGCGCCGCGTCCTCGGCGTCTTGACCGACGGGGACGCCCCCATGGGTCCGGCGGGGGACGGCAGGGATCTGCGCGAGGTTGTGGAGGGGTTCCGGGCCGCCGGGTTGCCGGTGCGGGCCGAGGGACTCGGACTCGCGCTGCCGGAGAACACGGGCGTGCGGCTTGCCATCTATCGCGTGGTGCAGGAGTCGCTCACCAACGTCCTGCGACACGCGCCGGGCACGTCGGGTGCCAGCCTGGTGATCCGCCACGAGCCCGGTCGGTGGGTCGTGGAGGTCGCCGATCCGGGTGGGCGGGGGCCGGTTGCCACGACGGAGTCAGAAGGCGCCGGGATGGGCCTCGTGGGCATGCGCGAGCGGGTAGCCCTCCTGGGCGGCCATGTGGACGCGGGACCATCCGGGAGCGGGTGGCTTGTCAGAGCCGAGTTGCCCGTAGAGGAGGGACCTTGACTCAGGCACCCTTGCGAGTGCTCCTCGTCGACGATCAGGCCCTGGTGCGGATGGGATTCTCCCTTGTGCTGGGCGCAGAAGATGGCCTGGTCGTGGTCGGCGAGGCGGGCGACGGCGCGACCGCGGTGGCACAGGCACGGGCGCTTCGGCCTGATGTAGTGCTGATGGACGTGCGCATGCCGGGGATGAACGGCATCGACGCAACCCGGCTCATCGTCGCCGAGAACCCCGATACCCGGGTTGTGGTGCTCACCACGTTTGACTTGGACGAGTACGCGTTCGGAGCGCTCCGGGCGGGCGCGAGCGGGTTTCTCCTGAAAGACGTGCGGCCGTCGGAACTTGTCGAAGCGATCCGTACGGTCGCGGCTGGGGACGCGGTGATGTCGCCTCGGGTCACGCGGCGCATGCTGGAGATGTTCGCAGATCGCTTACCAAGAGACGATGCGTCCGCAACCACAGGTGACACGAGGTTGAAAGCTCTGTCGCCGCGCGAGACCGAGGTATTGCAAGCTGTCGCCACTGGGCGCTCAAACGCCGAGATCGCGGCCGACCTCTTCGTCGCCGAGGCCACGGTGAAGACCCACGTGGGCCGCATACTCGCCAAGCTCGGCGTGCGAGACCGGGTGCAGGCGGTGATCGTCGCCTATGAGGCGGGGTTAGTGCAGCCGTGAGGTCCCCAGTTACAGGGCCGGGGTGGCCGCCAGAGTGGGAAATGCCCTCGCGGCGCGTGCTGCGGCTCCCTCGCCGCGAGCCAAGAACAGACTCGGCGCGGTGAGCTCCTATTCGAGGACCACGGGTCCGGCGTCTGTTGGCAGCAGGTGCACTCTCGCAAAGGCGAGGTCGGGAAGGATCGCGACGATGCGGTCCGCCGGTCGAACGGTAGCTCCGTCCGCGCGCTCCGTCCCGTGTGCACAACCCTCGTCCAGGGAAATGGCTACGCGCTCTGGCGCCGGAACACGCGGGTGCCGGCCGCCAGTCCCACGAGGACCAGCGCGATCGTGATTCCCACGCCCCAAAGCGCCGCGGGGTCGGTGAGGTCGCCCCGGAACATGGCGCGCACGCCCTCGACCACATGCTTGAGGGGATTGAAGTCCGAGAGCGTCTCGAGCCACCGCGGCGCCAGCGACATGGGCAGCAGGATTCCCGACAGCAGCAGTAGCGGCAGGGCGATTCCGTTGAGTAGCGGAGCGAACGCATCCTCGGACTTCAAGGTGAGCGCGAGGGCGTAACTCAGCGAAGCGAAGCACCCGCCCAGCAACGCCACAGTGCCAACGCCGGCGACGAGTGCCCACCACGGCGCCCGCAGGCCAAAGGCCAGCGCGGCCACCACCAGGATGGTGCCCTGCACCAGCAGCACCAGAACATCTCTCATCACGCGGCCTAGCAGCAGGGACGCGCGGGATGCGGGGGTGACCCGCATGCGCTCGATCACCCCTGACCGCCACTCGGAGATCAACCCGAATCCAACAAAGCTCGCGCCGAACAGGCCCAGCTGCACCAGCAGCCCAGGGACGAAGATCTGCCACGCGTCCGCATCGGGCCCGAACGCGCGGGTGTCCGCGATGGTCTCGAGCAGTGGGCCGAACAGTGACAGGTAAAGGATCGGCTGCAGCAGTCCGAAGACCACCCACACCGGCTGGCGCAGGCTGAGCCGCATGGCGCGAGTGAAGATCACCCAGGTGTCGTGGGCAATGGTCATGTCAGTTCTCCTCGTCGCGCAGCGACCGGCCGGTCATGGTGAGGAACACGTCGTCGAGTGTGGGGCGCCGTACTGCGACACCGGCGACATTGTGCGCGGCGCCGAGCTCTCGCAGCAGCCTGGGCAGCGCCGACGCGCCATCTGGCACGGTGAGCCGTACCTCCTCGCCGTCCACCTCGGCGGGCGTGCCCCCGAGGATGTCGGTTGCCGCGCCGGCCAGTGCGTGGGCGGCGTCAACGCTCGTCGACGTGAGTAGCACCTGGTCGCCGCCGACGGAACGCTTGAGTTCATCCGGAGTGCCCCGAGCGACGATCTCGCCGTGGTCGATCACCAGCAGCCGGTCGCTCAGGGCGTCCGCCTCGTCCATGTAGTGGGTGGTGATGAACACGGTGGTGGCGAGCTCGTCGCGGACGCGGCGGATGTGATCCCACAGGTTCGCTCGTGACTGCGGGTCCAGTCCTGTCGAAGGCTCGTCCAGGAAGACGATGCTGGGTTCGTGGATGAGCCCCATCGCGATGTCGAGGCGACGTCGCTGGCCCCCGGACAGCGTGCCGCACTTGCGTTCCCACAGTCCGTCCAGATCGAGGCCGCTTAGCAGTGCCCGGCCACGGTCGGCGGCGACTTTGCGGTCGATGCCGTACAGCCGTGCTTGGTCCACCAGTTCCTCGCCCGCGACGGCGTTCGGGTCGGTGGTCCCCATCTGCGCAACGTAGCCGATAGAGCGGCGCACGCTCACCGGGTCCCGCGCGAGATCGTGTCCGTTCACGGTGGCAGTGCCACCGCTGGGGTCGAGCAGGGTGGTGAGCATGCGCAGCGTGGTGGTCTTGCCAGCACCATTGGGGCCGAGGAAACCGACGATCTCGCCGGCGTCGATGGTGATGTCGACGCCCTTGACGGCCTCGACGGTGCGCTCCGCATCCTTGCCGCGCCCGCGGACCTTGTACGTCTTGCTCAGCCCACGAGCCTCGATGATCGGTACCGTCATGGGTGTCCTCCGGGTCTCGGGCATCGCCACGCATCAGGCTAGTGCGAGGGGACGACAAATCTCCTTACAGGACGCCCCGCTACCGCGAAGCGACCTGCACGGGACGGGGGTCAGGCGAGCGCGCGGAAGGCCGATGCGGCGCGCTCCGCAGCTCCGTCACCGAGAGCCAGGAACAGGCTGGGTTCGGTGAGTTCCAGTTCGAGCACGACGGGACCGGAATCCGTAGGCAGCAGGTCCACGCGCGCATAGGCAAGGTCTGGCAGGGTCGCAACGATGCGGTCCGCGAGCGCGCGCTCGGCCTGCGTGGCCTCGGTGGCGACTACCTTCTCGTCGGCGTAGAGCCCCGTGGACCACGACATCCCCTTGGACAGGATCGCCGCCTTGCGCACCGCGTGCGAGAACTCTCCGGCCACGTAGATCAGCGCCGTCTCGCCCGCCGTGTCTACGGCGTTCAGGTACGGCTGGATCATCGCGGTGCGCCCCTGTTCGTGAAGGGCGTGGAGGTGGGCCGATGCGCCAGCCGGGTCGTCGCGGAACATCTTCGCGCCGCTCGAACCTGCGCCTACCGAGGGCTTGACGACGATGTGCCCGTCAAGCGCGCGGGCATCGGTCGCCTGGCCGGGCTCGACGAACACCGTGGGGACGGTCGCGAAGCCTTTCTTCGCGAGGTCGTCGAGGTAGCGCTTGTCGGTGTTCCAGCGAATAGTCTCCACGGGGTTCATCAGTCGGGACACCTCGCTTACGCGACGCGCCCACGCGAGGAAGGCATCGAGGTGGTCCGTGTAGTTCCACGTCGAGCGCAGCAGCGTGAGGTCGTAGCGCGACCAGTCCACGGATGCGTCGTCCCAGCAGACCAGCTCCGCCTCCGGCAAGAGAGGCAGCAGTAGCTCCTCGTCAGCATCCGGCACGGGCATCTCGACGGTGGTGACAATGGCGATTCGGCGACTCATGCCCCCACGGTAGCGACGGAACCGCGGGTTGCTCTCACCGGGTGGCGCGGCAATTTCCGGTATGACCCGCACGCCGTTGGCACTCGGTTCCAGTGCGGAGGGACTTTCCACATCGCGGTCCGCTCAGGGGACGGCCCCGGCCCCGCCCGGTCGATACCAGGGTGCTGGCTTCCGACGGGCTCTCCGGAGTTGCGGGTGGCGCATGGTTCATGGGTGCGCCAGTGGCCTCTTCGAGAATCTGCGCGAGCCTGGTCGAGAAGTACACACGTCCGTACTTCCCGCCGCTGCGCGAGTCGACCAGCCCCGCTGCGCCAAACGCGTCGAGCAGATGGCGTGCTGTTGTGGCTGATGTTCCAAGCTCTGCTGCGGCCGCGCTGGCCGTGACTCCGAGCCGCGTGGCCACTACGTTGGCCAGTGGTTGCGCGTACGAGTCGGCACGGTAATCGGAGGCCGCGTACGTAAGGAGTTCAAGGTGCGCGTTGTCGGCCTTCTGCACCACGTCGAGGGCGCGCGTGGTGGCGTCCGTGACGAACCGGGAGAACGTGGTGACGACCCTGTCGAGGTCGTCCCTGGTGCGGGTCAGGCGGCGCATGGCGTTGAGGGCACCGACGTACGCCGCCTTCGATGAATCAGATTCGGCGATCGCTAGCGATATGGGGAGGACGGAGTGCTGGGTGACGAGCTGGTTGCGCAGAACGGCTTGGATGAGGGTGCGTCCGGTGCGCCCGTTCCCATCCGGGAAGGGGTGAATGGTCTCAAACTGTGCGTGGCCGATCGCTGCTCGTGCAATGGGATGGATGCGATCGTCGGTGTCGGAGAGAAACGCACAGAGATCCGCCACGAGGTCAGGGACAAGGGGGGCGGGGGGTGGCAGGAACTCTGCCGTCTCAGGTTCGCCCATCTTCCCACCCACCTGGATGTACCCGGAGCGGTATCCGCGCATCGCCGGGTGGGCGTGGGCCAGCAGACGGGCCTGGACGGAGGCGATCGACTCGGGTGTGATGGAAGAGAGCAGGACGAGGGCCGCCTCAACCGCATGGATCCCGTCGCGGATCACCTCGGCGTTGCTGGGGTACCGGTCCGTGGCACCGGTGGCAGCGGACACCATGACACTGGGAACGGTGGCGTTGTAGTCCTCGATCATCGACGATGCGACGCCTTCTGAGCGGCTCAGCAGGCCAGTGAGCCGAGCGAGCCGGCCTGAGTCCTTGGAGAGCAGTCCGTCCCCCGAGGAGGTGATGGCGTCCAATCGCGCCGCTTGCTCGATGGCGTCGTTGAGCGCAGTCTGCGCAACGCGTGAAGGCGAGTAATCCAGGCCCGTGAGCCGGTCGGGCACGAATGCCCGGTAGGGCCTGTCCATGCGTGCTTTGCGGGGCCCTGCTGGATTGCCGGCGAGGACTTGCTGCACGTAGCGGGCCATCCGCTGAGCATACGTCTACTTACGTATCAAGACAAGGATATAAAGCCTAGCCTTGCGTCAATACGTAAATGCAAGTTCTGCAGACGGCTTGGTTAAGCCACCTTCTGCACCCTTCCGTGCATGGCCTTGCCGATGCTGCGGATGATGCCCTGCACGCCCTGACCCTGACCGACCATGTACTCGCTGAACTTCTTGTGGACGTCAGCGGAGCTCATGATGGTCTCGAGCACCGACTCTGTGAGGTCGGGCGACTCGACGAACTGGTCGGGGTTGTTGACAGTGGCCTGCTCGACTAGCCGCTCGTCGTCCATCAGCACCCGCAGCACCATCTCCACCACGCTCGTGACCTCCGTCTCGTTCGAGGCCTCCGCGAAGCGGCGGATCAGGTCCTCGAACTGATCCCCCATCTCCGAGTTATCGACCGTGCTCGGATGCAGGTCCACGCCCGCAAACTTGCGCGCGACGATCAGCAGCAGGTTCTTATCTTCGAGCCGGCCCAGCGTCTCTGCGAACGAGAACCGCTCGAACACGTCGATACCCTCGGAGAACCGGTTCGCGTACTCCGTGAGGTCCGCCAGCAGGTCACCGGGGTCGCCGTTGACGATGCGCTCCAGCGTCCAGGGCGACGAGTTATGGAACGTGAGGCCAGTCTGCTTCTTGATGGCGAAGCGTGCGCGGTACTCCTCGCCCTCCGACGCCTGCAGGATGGCGTCCACCTGCTCGCGATAGGGGGCGAGGATGCAGTCGAGCCGACGCAGAATGGTGAAGGGGAGGATCACGTCGCCGTACTCGTGAGGCTTGAACGGCCCCCGCAGGTTGTCCGCGATGGACCAGACGAAGTTGCTCAGCTTGCTCACTGCTCACCCCAGGCGCGTCAGAACGCTTCACGCCATTGTGCCCGGGCGCGGCCACGTGCCCGGTGGTCGACGCCCTGGCAGAGCTGGTTCAGTCGCCTGCCACTGCGCCCGACTCGACCCATCGTGCATGCGCCCGGTACATGACGCCGTTGCGACGCAAAGCCTCACTGTCTTGGGTCGCGCACCAATCGGCCATCGCGTCGAGCCGAGCTGGCAGCGCCGCGAGCACATCCGCGCTGGTAACCGCCACCCCGTTCGCCGGCCCATACGCATCGAGGAACACCCTGAGCCGGCGCCGCTGCTCATGGTGCGGGAACTGGGACCGCCCCCACGAGTCCCCGTCGGGAACCGCATCGGCCGTATGTGGGGTGAGCGGCACGTACCGGTACGCGGTGTAAGCGAGGTCCCACACGCGCGGCCCGGGGGTGCAGAGGTCGTAGTCGATCGCACCCACCCAGCGGCCATCGCGAAACACGTGGTTGTAGGGAGCGAAGTCGACGTGACAGATCACTTCTTGTGGTTCGAGCGCGGGCTGCCACCAGACGTCCTCGGGTGTGCGCGCAAAGGTGACCGTCGCATCGTGCCACTCGCGCAGCGCCGATGCGGCGGCGGCTAGGGTCCGCTCGTCCCACAGCCATTCGGGAAGGTCGTGAACCACATCGCCGGGGAGAAAGTCGAGGACCTCGCGCCCGGAGTCATCGAAGCCGTGTGCGCGGGGCACCCAGTCCACGCCCTGCGCGCGCACGTGAGTGAGCAGACGGTGGATGGTGTCGGCTTGGGGTCCGGCTTGACGGTGCACGCGATCGCCAATGCGCACGACTGGCCCGTTCATGTTGCCGCCCGCGAGCACTTCGGTGGAGTCGTCCATGACGACGACGGTACCGGTGCATCGGCGGGGGTACGATCCGGGCTCGGCGCCCCAGGGGAGGGAGGAGGGGCGCCGAACCCCGGACGTGTAGCGGCGCTGGCGGCCTCGTCCCCGGATGGCCGCCTGCGCCACGATTGTGTAGGTGATGTGTCCAATCACCTGACGACACCCCTGACACTATGGTGCTCGCAACGCCCCTGATGAGGACCTAGGTCCTGACCATGCATGTGCGCAGCCGAGAAAGTCGTTCCCAACCGCGAGCGCCCCGGTTTCGTTCTACTCATGGACCAACAAATGAGGGAGTCACGATGTCGCGCTGGGAGCCAATGCTCGACGATCTCGTCGCGCAGCGTCACCGCCATCTGGTGGCGTACGCGAGGATGCTGACGGGCGATACGGCTCAGGCCGAAGACCTGGTGCAGGATGCGCTGATCGCGACGTTCGGCCGTATGCGGGTGTTTCCCTCGCTGATCGCGGCAGAGACGTACACCCGGCGGGTGATCTCGTCGCGATTCATCGACGGCACACGCCGCCGCGCAGCTGAGCGCAGGGCGGTGCAACGGGTGGGTGCCCAGGTCGCGGACCCGGCCGCCGGGCCGGCGCTGCTGGCAGAGCATCGGACGGACGTCGAGCGAGCCCTCGACTTGCTCACCCCGCGTGAGCGGGCGTGCGTGGTGTTGCGATACCTGCAACACCTCACCGTCGACGAGACCGCGGCGGAGCTGGGGATCGCCGCCGGTTCGGTCAAGAGGTATGTGCACGATGGCATCGGCAAACTCAACGCGGCACTGGGTACTGACAGCGACGCCGATGCGCCGGTGTCGACATCCGTGCGCGTGGAGACGAGGAGGCTGTGATGGACGAGCTTGAGAGCATGCTGCGCGGCG
>JBKBNW010000047.1:0-12790 GCA_046295115.1 Demequina sp. | reverse complement strand
GCGGTCATCCTACGAGCCAGCGAGCGGCGACGCCCGGGGGGTGGCTACCGCTGCCGCACGGTCGACGGGGAGCGAAGCGCCGCCCACAGGGCACCGACCAACAGCAGCAGCGCGGCACCCCAAAACCAGGCCACGTGCCGCTCGAAGACTGACAGTTGAGACATGCCCATGATGGCGGCGGCGATCAGGCAGGCCACCACCGCGACGCGGTTCTGGGGCTGACGGGACGACGCGTGACTTGGCACTGGTTGCCTCCCTGGCGTGAGCATCGGCCGCTGGTCGTGAAACGACCCTACCGATCTCCTTGGCGCCTCGCACCAGGCGGGAGGGCCCGTCGCCCGAGCTCGAGGCGGCTACGTGCCGCTGCGATGGAGGGTCACCGTCAGCGCGGCGAGATCGGTCATGGGGCGATCCAGGAAAGGGAACAGCTCGAGGTCGAGCACGTCCTCGGACCAGAACGCGATCAGCCCGGCTTGGTCGCCGCTGGCGGTGGTCGCCTCGCCCTCGATGCTGAGGGGACGGGACTCGCGCTCGGGCGCCGTCAGCGTGACGGGGCCGACGGCGAAGGAGGGGCAGGTGCCGCACGTGCAGCTGTCCGCCGCCTGGAACGCCTCGGGCAGCGCGGCGCTGTCGCCGGTGGCCTCGTTCCACGCGGCGATCCACCGTTGCGCGAGGTCGCGCTCGACGTCGGTGGGTGTGCGCCACAGAAGTTCGGGCATGGCCGGAGTGTAGCGACAGCCTAGTTGTAAAGATTACGACTTGAAGAAGTTGGCAAGCAGTGAGACCATCGAACCAATGGCTGGCCGCGCGGTGCCCAGCTCCCCCCGACGGAAGCGTGAGTGAGTGATGGCTGTTCCCCTGCACCGGGCCAAGGCAGAACTGTTCCGTACGCTGGGGCACCCGGTTCGTATCCGCGTGCTCGAACTGCTGCTCGAAGAGCCCAAGCCGGTCCACGAACTCCTGGATGAGATCGAGGTCGAGGCGTCGAACCTCTCTCAGCAACTAGCAGTGCTGCGCAGGGCTGACATTGTGAGTTCTTATCGTGAGGGCGCGACGGTCATGTACCGGCTGAGCACCTCCGACGTCGCCGAACTGATGGGCGCCGCACGCAGAATCCTGGCCTCGATGCTGACCAGCCAAGAGGACTTACTCGCCGAGCTTCGCACCGAAATGCCCACTGAGCCGAACCAGAAGTGAGCGTTGCATGGACGGGTGGAGCCCGTCCGGCACGCACGGTGTGGGGCAAAATCGTCTCGCTGATGCCCGGCCGCGAGGACTGGCGCGAGGTGCGCCGCGACCCCCGCCGCAACCTGATCGCCGGCGTGACCGTCGCCATCGTGGCGCTGCCGCTCGCGCTCGCCTTTGGCGTCGCCTCGGGCCTGGGGGCGCAGGCTGGATTGGCCACCGCCGTCGTAGCCGGAGCCATCGCCGCGATCTTTGGCGGTTCCAACCTCCAGGTGTCGGGCCCCACCGGCGCGATGACCGTGGTGCTCGTGCCCGTCGTGGCCCAGTTCGGATCCTCGGGCGTGCTGATGGTGGGGCTCATGGCAGGCGTCGCGCTCATCGTGATGTCCGTCGCGGGCCTGGGCCGCTATGTGCGCTACCTGCCCGCCCCCGTCATCGAGGGATTTACCGCGGGCATCGCCGTGGTGATCGCGCTGCAGCAGGTGCCCGTCGCGCTGGGCATCGAAGGGCTCGAGGGCGAGAAGGTGTGGGCGATTGCGGGCCAGGCGGTGGGGGAGTTCGTGACGGGTCCCAACCCCGCCCCGCTCGTCATTTCCATCGGCGTGGCCGCGATGATCCTGCTAGGTGCCCGTTGGCGCCCCGCGCTCCCGTTCTCGCTGATTGCGGTGGTGGTCGCGACACTGGTTACGGTCTTCACGCCCATCGACGTCGCGCCGCTCGGGGACCTGCCCGCCGGTCTGCCCGCGCCATCGCTCGCCTTCTTGGATTTTGGGGCGGTGGGCAGCCTCGCCACCGCGGCCGTGGCGGTCGCCGCACTCGCGGCGCTGGAGAGCCTGCTCAGCGCCACCGTCGCGGACGGCATGAGCGTCAACGAGCGGCACAACCCCGACAAGGAGCTCTTTGGGCAGGGGCTGGCGAATATCGCCGCACCGCTGTTCGGCGGGATACCCGCGACGGCCGCGATCGCGCGAACCGCCGTCAACGTGCGGGCGGGCGCGAGCTCCAAGCTCGCCGCCTTCACGCACGCCGTCGTGTTGCTGGCGGTGATCCTGGTGGCCTCGACGCTAGTGAGCCAGATCCCGCTCGCCGCGCTAGCCGGGGTGCTGTTCGCGACCACGTTTCGGATGGTCGAATTCGCCTCGCTCCGTGCGCTCGCGCGGGCGACGCGCGGTGATGCCGTCATTCTGCTGCTGACTTTCGCCGCAACGGTAGCGATCGACCTGGTCACCGCGGTGATCATCGGCATCGCGGTCGCAGGGATGCTCGCGCTGCGCGCGGTGGCTCGGAGTGCCCGTGTGGAGCAGGTGCCCCTCGAGGTCGGTGATTACACCGAGGAGGAACACGCGCTGCTCAGCGAGCACATCGTGGCTTACCGATTGGACGGGCCGCTGTTCTTTGCCGCCGCGCATCGCTTCCTGCTGGAGCTGTCCGAGATCGCCGATGTGCGGGTGGTTATCCTGCGGATGTCCCGCGTGACAACGTTGGACGCGACCGGCGCGCAGGTGCTGGGCGACGCGATCACGCGCCTCGAGAAGCGGGGCATCGTGGTGATGCTTTCTGGGATCAAACCGCAGCACGATGCGGTGATGGCAAAGCTGGGAGTGGCGGCTCATTTGGTCGCTGGGGACCACGTGTTCGCGGACACGCCCAGCGCGATCGAGCGTGCCCGTCACTTGGTGAGCCCGGACGGGGAGCGCGGCTGAGCGCGCGTGGGCCGTTGGAGGGGAGGCGTCCAAGGCGGGAGGCTTAGTCGGGCGGGATTCTGGTGAGAACCCCGTTCCCCCTCGTATGCTGACGCGGGCGTCATGTGACCAGAAGGAGGAGGGGACCGACGTGATCGTGACCATCTCCACCACGCACCGTCCAGCGACGGACCTGGGCTTCCTGTTGCGCAAGCACCCTGACCGTGTGCAGGAGTTCCCCGTCACGTATGGGACGGCGCACGTGTTCTACCCCGAGGCCACGGAGGAGCGTTGCACCGTCGCGCTCCTGCTCGACGTCGACGGCGCGGCGCTCGCGCGCTCGTCGAAGGGTGCCGGGCCTTCTGACTTCACTCTGGGTCAGTACGTCAACGACCGCCCCTATGCCGCGTCCTCGCTGCTGGCCGTCGCGATCAAGCGGGTGTTCTCGAGCGCCTTCAGCGGCACGCTCGAATCGAACCCGGAGCTCGCCGCCGCGGCCCTCCCGCTCGAGATCCACCTCCCCGCGTTGCCATGTCCCGGGGGAGCCGACGGCGCCCAGGCCTACTTCGCCCCGCTCGGGTGGGAAGTCACGGCGACGGAGCTGCCGCTGGACCCCGCCTTCCCCGACTGGGGGCGCTCGCGGTTCGTGGACCTCACGCTGCGCGGCGAGGTGCGCCTGGCCGATGCGCTCAGCCAGTTGTACGTGCTGATCCCCGCCCTCGATAGGGCGCGGCACTATTGGGTGGGCGAAGACGACGTCGACAAGTTGATGCGCCACGGCGCGGGCTGGCTCGCGGCCCACCCGCTGCGTGAGGACATCTCCGAGCGCTACTTGGTGCACCAGCGCTCGCTCGTGAACGACGCCAGGGACCGGCTGCTGGAGATCGGCGACCAGGATGCGGACGCGCTTGCGGTGGAGGACGACGCGGAGCCCGCGGTGCCGGAGCCCCGCCGGCGCCTGGTCCACATGCGCCACGACGCCGTGCTCGCGGAGCTACGGGCGCTGCGTTCGACCGCGGTCGCCGACGTGGGCTGCGGCGACGGCGCGCTCCTGCGTCCGATGCTGGAGGACCCGTCCTTCACGCGCATTGTGGGCACCGACGTCTCGGCAGTGGCGCTGGCGCGCGCCGAGCGTCGCCTCAATCTCGAGCGGCGCGGCGAGAGCCAGACCGCACGGCTCGAACTGTTCCAGTCGTCGTTGACGTACCGCGACGCGCGGCTCGCGGGCCTCGACGCCCTGGTGCTGATGGAGGTCGTGGAACACGTGGACTGGGACCGGCTGCCGGCCCTCGAGGCGGCGGTGTTTGAACACGCCCGGCCGCAGCACGTACTCGTCACCACGCCCAACGCCGAGTACAACGCGCTGTACGAGGGGCTCGAGGACGGTGCGATGCGCCACCCGGACCACCGCTGGGAGCTCACGCGTGCCCAGTTCGCCGACTGGACCGCCACGATCGCCGCCCGGTACGGCTACCTGGTGCGCTACGTGGGGATCGGGGACGAGGACGGCGCGCTGGGCCACCCCACACAGATGGCGATCTTCACGCAGGAGGCGCGGTCATGACGCGCCGCCTCGAAATCCCCGAGCTGTGCCTGGTGCTGCTGGTGGGCGTGTCCGGATCAGGAAAGTCCACGTTTGCACGCGAGCACTTTCTGCCCACCGAGGTCATCAGCTCCGACGTCGCGCGCGGCCTGGTGAGCGACGACGAGAACGACCAGACCTCCACCCAGGACGCGTTCGACGTGGTGCACTACATCGCGGGCAAGCGGCTGTCGCGCGGCAAGCTGACCGTGATCGACGCGACCAACATCCAGCCCTCCGCGCGCCGTGCCCTCGTGGACGTGGCACGGGAGCACGATGTGCTGCCCGTGGCGATCGTGCTCGACACTCCCGAGGCCACGTGCATCGCGCGCACCGAGGCGCGCGCCGACCGCGACTTCGGAGCCGCCGTGGTGCGGCGACAGAGCGCGACCCTGCGCCGCGGGCTCAAGGGCCTCAAGCGCGAGGGCCTGCGCGCGGTTCACACACTGAGCGGCGACGAGATGGGCGCCGTGGAGATTGTTCGCCGGCCACTGTTCAACGACCTGCGGCACGAGTCCGGCCCGTTCGACGTGATCGGCGACGTCCACGGCTGCCGCGCCGAGCTCGAGTCGCTGCTGGGCGCGCTTGGCTGGGACGTCCGGCGCGACGAGCAGGGGCGCGCGGTGGACGCCACCCACCCCGAGGGGCGGCGGGCGGTCTTGCTCGGCGACTTGGTCGATCGCGGTCCCGACTCCCCGGGAGTGCTGAGGCTCGCGATGGGCATGGTGGCCAGCGGCAACGCGTACGTGGTCTCCGGCAACCACGAGGCCAAGCTGGTGCGGGCGCTCGACGGGCGGGACGTGACGGTGTCGCACGGGCTTCAGGACTCGCTCGACCAACTCGCGGGGGAGAGCGACGAGTTCGTGGCGGCGGCGCGCGCCTGGATGGACGGGTTGGTCGCGCACTACGTGCTGGACGGCGGCAAGCTCGTCGTGGCGCACGCAGGGCTCATCGAGAAGTACCACGGGCGCGCATCGGCCCGCGTGCGGTCGTTCGCGCTCTACGGCGACACGACCGGCGAGACCGACGAGTACGGACTGCCGGTACGGCTGCCGTGGGCCGAGCAGTACCGGGGCCGGGCCATGGTGCTCTACGGTCACACGCCCGTGCCACATGCGCAGTGGACCAACAACACGATGTGCCTTGATACCGGGTGCGTGTTCGGCGGCGAGCTCACGGCGCTGCGCTACCCGGAGCGTGAGGTCGTGTCGGTGCCGGCCGAGCGGATGTACTACGAGCCCATCCGGCCGCTCGCACCCCAGCAGCAGGAGCGCGAGCCCGGTCTGCTCGACATCGACGACGTGCTGGGTGCCGGCGGCGTGGAGACCGCGCTCGCGGGACGGGTCTCGGTGCGCCCCGAGAACGCCGCGCCTGCGCTCGAGGTGATGAGCCGGTTCGCAGTCCCTCCCCAGTGGCTGCTGTACCTGCCACCGACCATGACCCCCGTGCCGGCCTCGAGCGTCGAGGGGATTCTCGAGCATCCGGCCGATGCGTTCGACGCCTTCGCGCGCGACGGCGTCGCCCGGGTGATGTGCGAAGAGAAGCACATGGGTTCGCGAGCCGTCGCGGTGATCGCGCGCGACGCCGAGGTCGCGCAGCGTCGGTTCGGCGAGCACGGCGAGCGCACCGGCGCCGTCTACACACGTTCGGGGCGGGACGTGTTCGCGGGCGCGCTCGGCGCCGAGCTGGTGGACCGCATCCGGCAGGGGGTCGAGGCCGCAGGGATCTTCGATGAGTTGGCGACGGACTGGGTCGCGCTGGACATGGAGCTATTGCCATGGAGCGCGAAGGCCCAAGGGCTGCTGCGCGCCCAGTACGCCCAGGTGGGCGCGGCCTCCCGCGCCTCGCTGCCGGCGGCATCGGCCGTGCTGGAGGCCGCATCGGCCCGGGGGCTGGACGTGGCGGCGCTCGCCGCCCGCACCGGACTACGCGACGCCAACGCCCGGGCGTTCGTCGAGGCGTACCGGCGCTACTGCTGGCCCGTCGAGGGGCTCGACGGCGTGCGCGTCGCGCCGTTCCAGGTGCTCGCAACAGAGGGCGCTACGTACGAGGGTCGCCCGCACTCCTGGCACATGGATATCGCGGACCGGCTGGTGGCAGCCTCCCCGAGCCTGTTCCACCCGACCCGGCGCGTCGAGGTGGACCTGCAGGACGACGGGGCGCGCGCATCGGCCGTCCAGTGGTGGGAGGAGCTGACGGCGGGAGGCGGCGAGGGGATGGTCGTGAAGCCGGCCGCGAACCTCGACCCGGATCGCGCCAAGCCCACCCAGCCGGGCATCAAGGTGCGCGGTCCTGAGTACCTGAGGATCATCTACGGCGCCGACTACCTCGACCCAGAGAACTTGGCGCGGCTCAAGGGCCGGACCGTCAACCGCAAGCGTTCGCTGGCGCTCCGGGAGTATGCGGTCGGGATCGAGGGGCTGCGCCGGGCCGCCGCTGCGGAGCCGCTGTGGCGCGTCCACCAGTGCGCGTTCGCGGTGTTGGCGCTCGAATCGGAGCCGGTGGACCCGCGGCTGTAGCGACTGCAGGCTGGGCTCGGCGTGTGACCTCGACCCGGTCGGCGGACGTCACGCCGCGGCGCGCGGCGGGTTATGGTCAGGGGGTGATGCCGCCTCCGCCCGTACCCGCCCGCGCACGGCGTGCCCTCACGGTTGTACGGCCGGACTAAGAAGTCCTGGTGCCATACATCGCAAACCCTGCTGACGGCCGCTCCTTGCCGTCCTCCGGCGCCATGTGCGCGACGTTCGTCAACGACCTTGGCGTGTCGGGCGCCTCGATCTCGGTGGTGAGTCGCGGCGGCCTGCAGTCCACCGTGTGTGCGAGCGACCCCGCTGTGGCACGCGCCGAGGCCCTGCAGTTTGAGTTGGGTGAGGGTCCGCACTGGGATGCCCTGTCTTCCAGAGCCCCCGTGCTGGCGCCGGATCTCGGCGCCGAAGGCGAGTCGCGCTGGCCGCTGTTGGTAGACGGAATGCACGGACTGGGGATCGAGGCGATCTTCGCGTTCCCGATGCTCATGGGCGCGGCCCTGGTGGGCGTCGTCGACCTCTACTCGACGACGGCTCGGAGCGTCGACAAGGAGTTCATCGCACGGGCGTCCCTGGCGGCGGGCCGCGTGGCGATGGGGGCCGTCCAGCAGGCCTTGCACTCGGCCACCGACCCCACGTCAGCCGAGTCGCCAATGGCGCCCGCGCTACGCCGGGAGGTCCACCAAGCGACCGGCATGATCATCGCTCAACTTGATATTTCTGCGACCGCGGCCTTTGCTCGTCTTCAGGGGCACGCGTTCGCGACCGGCAGGCCCATCGATGAGCTCGCCCACGACGTCGTCCAGGGACGGCTCGCCTTTGACAATCTGCCTGACGACCAGACCACCCCAGAAGGAGAATGATCATGGACGGTGCAGCCCGCGAAACACGCATCAGCGCCGCATTCGTTGCCGTAGCAGACACGCTGACTACCGACTTCGACGCGGTCGATTTGCTCCACACGCTCGTCCGAGACTGCGTGGACATTCTGGAGATGGAGGCCGGCGGGCTGCTACTCGCCGACTCTGCTGGCGACCTTCAGCTCATGACGTCCACCAGCGAAGGCGCCGAGTTCGTGGAAGTGATGCAGCTGGCCGCCGACGCGGGGCCGTGCATCGACTGTTTCACCCAAGGGGCGGCGGTCTCGGTGAGCGATCTGGCCGACGATGTGTCCCGCTGGCCAGAGTTCACCCGCGTCGCGCTCGAGCGAGGAATCCATTCGGTTCTGGCCACCCCCATGAAACTGCGGGGCAAGGTCATCGGCACCATGAACCTCTTCGGCAAGGAGGCGGGGCACGTCAGTGAGAGGGATGCCGCGGTCGCACAGGCCCTGGCGGATGTGGCGACCATCGGCTTGCTTCAGGAACGCGTGGTCCGAGAAAGCCAACTTATTGAGGAGCAACTGCACCGCGCCTTGGATAGCCGCGTCATGATCGAGCAGGCCAAGGGCGTGATCGCCAGTTCTCTGTCCATCTCCATGGACCAGGCGTTCGCGCTGATCCGCAAGTACTCGCGCGACAGGAACATCACCATTCGTACGGTCGCGGAGAGCGTGAGTGGGCGGGAACTCAGCGCTCAGGAGATCGCCGCGACGGCGGGACACGCCGCCCCCCGGTAAACGCGCGGCATCAGTGTTACCGTGTGACCAGTTGCTCCAGACCTCGGCGACCGACCATTTGCGTACGGACCCGAGGAGCATCATGAGTGAAGTGCCCGCCGGCGAACTCCCCACGAGGACAGCCGAGCCCGACCGTGCAATGACGTACCGTCGGCTGGAGTCGCGACTGATTCGACTGGAACGTCTCGAGCGCAGTGACGCGGACATGGAGCGGCAGTTCTCCCACGCCTACGCTGAGCAGCCCCTCCCACCCACCAGGACTTCGGTGGTGTTCTCCGACGAGCCATGCGAGGGTTGTGGCGGACAACACCCGTTGTCCCGCTGACACATTGCGTCGGCGTTGAGACCCTGACCGCAACGTCCCCACAGTGGGCCACTACAGATTGGATTGACCGTGATCCTTCTTGGCATCATTCTGTTCGTGATTGGGCTCCTTGCCACGATCGAGATCTTGCGCATCATCGGCATCATCCTCGTGGTGCTCGGCCTCATCTTCGTTGTCCTCGGAGCCCTTGGCCGCGGCATCGGTGGCCGAAAGCACTACTTCTAGACTCGCAGCCCTCGTCCCTGCGAATCGGCCGCGCGCTGTGCCGAGGGCAGGCCCTAGGAAGC
The DNA here is from genome assembly GCA_046295115.1 of Demequina sp. Lineage (GTDB taxonomy): Bacteria > Actinomycetota > Actinomycetes > Actinomycetales > Demequinaceae > Demequina. Next base: position 3,586 of record JBKBNW010000047.1, on the reverse strand, counting down.
GAAGCTAGCGAGGTTCGCGTCGACCACCCACTGCGAGTCCACCGTGCGTGTGGCGAGCAGCGGGTGGTCGTCGGCGATCAGTAGGTAGTCGTGAAGGATGCCCCCGGTCCATCCGGTGGGGTCGTTCCACGTCACGTCGACCAGCAGCCACCGGCCATCGATCCGCACCTTGTTCCACGCGTGGTTGCCGCCCGTGTCGCCTGCGCTGTCGGAGCCGGTCACCATCACCGCCTCGAGGCCCGCGGCTTCGGCCATCGCGGTAAATGCCTGCGCATATCCGTTGCATACCGCGGTGCCGAACACGAAGATCCCGTATGCCTCTTGCGACTGCGCCACGTGCGCAGAGTCCTCTCCTCGATTGATCGCCTCGAAGGCCCCGTAGTCGTAGTCGGCGTGGGTGACGATGTAGTCGTGGATGAGCGTGGCCTTCTGGGCGTCGCTCGTCGCCGCGGCGGCTCCGGAGGCGATGAGCCCCCGATCGACGGCCGCGACCGTCTGGGCGCGGCGGCGCTCGGCCTCCTCGTCCCCGTAGGTGTAGTCGGGCTCGAGAAACACCAGCGACCCGGTCTGGCGGATTCCCCAGCCCTTGACGAACAAGTAGGGGTTTTGCGTACCGGCCTCGAGCGCTGCGTCCTCGATCGCCGCCTGCCCCTCGGTCTGGAACCAGTAGGTGATGTCGATGGTTGCGTCTTGCGCGACCATGCCCTGCTCCATGTGGTTGACCAGTTCGGTCGAGCCAAACACCGGGTAGCCGGTCTCGATGGCGCCTGGCTTTCCGAACGCGGCCACGACGGCGGTGGGGGTCGCCCATGAGGGCAGGTAGCCGCCGGCGTTGGCGTGCTGATAACCCACGGCAAGGCCGATCAGCACCACCAGGGTCACGGAGACCTTTGAGCTGGGCCGGCGCTGGTCGCGCGCCGCCCGCTCGCGTCGCCTCGTGGGTGGGCGGGTGAAGGCGGGGACCACTCCAGTCTCGATGCGGGTGTGGCGGTTGCGCGTGCGCGGAGTCCAGCGCGATCCGTCCCAGTAGCGCTCGAGATCGGTCTCGCTCGGGTCGGGCAACCACCCTGCGGCGGGTAGTCGCGGGGTGGACGGCCGATGCGCTGGCTCGGGATAGAACGTCATCGCGCCTCTCCCTGGGGCTGACGGCGCGGGCCGGCCGGCAGCGCTTGGGCAGCACCGTAGCGCAACGGCGCTGGTACGGGCAGGTCTAAGTGGCGAAGACCGCACTAGGCCTTACCCGTGCGAAGGTGCGACGCGCGCCGGACCCGGCGCGCGCATCGGCCGCGCGCACTGGAGATACGGAACAGCGCACGTGGCGCCGGTGTTGCACCAGCGCGCCGCAACCGGCGTATCAACGGAAGGCCCCACGTGCAGATGTCCCGAATCTCCCCCTTCAGCGTGACGGCCGACGTGCCGTTGCCGGACAGGGCGCCCACCCCCGTCCGCACGCCGCCCGCGGGAGCCCACGCGCTCGTCGTGGGTGCGAGCGGCATCACGGGCTCGGCGCTGGTGCACCAGCTCACCGCCTCCGGGTGGCGGGTGACCGGGCTGTCGCGTTCTCCCGTCCCGGGGTCGCCCGCGCAGCACGTCGCCGCCGACCTGCGCTCGCTGGAGTCGTTGCGCGAGGGCCTGGGCGAGCTGCGCCCCACGCACGTCTTTTTCACCGCGTGGTCGCGGCAGGCGACCGAGCTGGAGAACATTCGGGTCAACGGCGCCATGGTGCGCGACCTGTTGGCGGTGCTGGGTCCGCAGGGCACGCTGCGCCACGTTGCGCTCGTCACGGGGCTTAAGCATTACCTGGGGCCGTTCGAGGCTTATGGTCAGGGCGACCTGCCGGATACCCCGTTTCTCGAGGACGCCGAGCGGCTGCCGGTGGACAACTTCTACTACGCGCAGGAAGACGAGCTGTTCGCTGCGGCCGCCGCCTATGGCTTCTCGTGGAGCGTGCACCGTTCCCACACCGTGATCGGCCATGCGGTGGGCAACGCGATGAACATCGCGTCGACGCTTGCCGCCTACGCGGGTATCCAGGCGCATGTGGACCGGCCGTTCATCTTCCCCGGGTCGCGCACCCAGTGGGACGGTGTGGTCGACCTCACCGACGCGAACCTGCTCGCCGACCACCAGGCGTGGGCAGCCATCACGCCGGGCGCCGCGAACACGGCGTTCAATGTGGTGAACGGTGACGTGGTGCGCTGGCGCAGGCTGTGGCCGCGGTTGGCGGCTCACCTGGGGGTCGAGGCTCAGGGGCCGGGCGACGTGCCGCAGCCGCTCGAGGACCAGATGGAGGGCGCCGAGTCGGTGTGGGCGGAGCTCGTGTCGCAGCACGGGCTTGCGGAGCCGGACCTGACGCGCGTCGCGTCGTGGTGGCACACGGATGCGGACCTCGGGCGGGACATGGAGGTGTTGGCCGACATGACGCGCAGCCGCCTGCTCGGGTGGACCGGCTATGTGAGTACCGAGCGCGCGCTGTTCGGGGTGGTCGACCGGTACCGGGCGGAGCGGTGGGTTCCCTGATTGCGCTGCGGCACTGGGATGGCCCGGGTGGCGGATGTGCTGCCCGGGCCGTCCCTGTGCCTAGTGGCTAGGTGTGGTCGGGGTCCGAGCCCTCGCCCGCATCGGCCGCACCGAGCACCTGCTCGGCGGTGAAGAAGCCTGTCTCCCACGGCTGGAGCTGTTCCGGGAGCGGGCAGTCGGTCCAGTGCTCGGGCGACGTGTGTGAGATGTGCTCGCCGCCGATGCTTGCGAGTCCGTGCTCGTAGCTCAGAGCCATGTTGAGGCCGCTAGCCAATCCTTTGCGGACGACCTCACGCCATTCCTCATGCATGCACCAGCTTTCGACGTGGTCCGGCTTGCCGAGCGGCGCAACCGTGATGCCCAAGGGGTGCTCACCCACGATCTGCATGATCTTCGGCTCGCTGGCACGGAACGCGAGCCTGTACTGGATGGGGTGCGTCATGTGTCCTGACGCCGAGTAGTTGCAGCGGGCAGGGGTGTGCTCAGACATGTTCTCTCTTTTCACGAGTCCGTTTCTTCCCCGTGTGCGGTTCACGCGGGGCGGATCTTCTTCCAGGGGCACCGTGTCGGGACGCGGTTGCCAGCTGGCCAGCTGGAAGGCTTGATGGCCAGACTTCTTGATCCGGGACGACCGTACCAGAGGTTTCGCATGGCGTTGATGCCGATAGATCGCTCTAGCCGTCGATGTCAGACCCTGGTGTTTGACTTGGGGTATGGCCATTGAGACGGCGGAGATCGAGCGGGTGATTGCCCTGGTGGGCGAGCTCGCGTCTCGTGATGTCTCGGGGCAGGACAAGGGTTCGTTGTTGTCGCAGAACGAGGCGGTGGCGAGGCTGGAGCGCGTGGTGGGGGCGTTGAGCTCTCGGTATGCCGGTGAGATCGCGCGGTTGTCGTCGCCTGATCTTCCTGGTGGGGGTCTCGCGCGCCGTGAGGGTCAGGGCAATGCCCCGACGTTGTTGTCGAATGTGAATGGTGGTTCGATCGCGGGGGCGAAGCGTGCGATCACGGCGGGGGAGGCGTTTGCGCCTGTTCCTCAGGCGGCCGATGCGCCAGCTGGGTTGTTCGA
>JBKBNW010000046.1:0-12905 GCA_046295115.1 Demequina sp. | reverse complement strand
GACTGCACGATCTGCATGCCGGGCTCGAACAGCTCGGCACGGATCACCAGCGCCATCACGCCGCCGATGATGAAGAAGATGAACGACGTGATCAGGTACATGTACCCGATGGTCTTGTGGTCGGTGGAGGTGATCCACTTCACGATCAACGAGCCGGAGCGCGATGGAGCGACGGGAAGCGCGACGGTGCCGTGTTGGGGACGGTCCTCGGCGTAGTCGGCAGTTGCCATTACTCAGTTTCCCCATTCTCGGTCGTCATTCGTACGACCTGGTCGCGGCTGTACTCGAGGCCCAGCGCCCCTTCGTAACCCCGGGCGCGCAGGGTCTCCATGTGGGCGTCGTACTCGGCGCGCTCCACGACCTCGACGTTGAAGAGCATGGACGCGTGGTACTCGCCGCAGAGCTCGGCGCACTTGCCCTGGTACGTGCCCACCTCGGTGGGCTTCACCTGCCATTCGTTGGTGAGGCCAGGGATCGTGTCGAGCTTGTACAAGAAGGCGGGGATCCAGAACGAGTGGATCACGTCGCGCGAGTCAAGATAGAAGTGCACCGTCTCGTCGACGGGGAGGTAGAGGGTCGGCAGAGTCTCCTCCACACCCTCCTCGCCCGTGAGGATGGCCTGGACTCCGGGGTCGTAGACGTCATCGCTGAGGTAGTTGAAGTCCCAACTCCACTGCTTGCCGACCACCTGGATCTCGACGTCAGGCTCGGCGTCGAGGCTCGTCAGTTCGGTGATGTCCTCGGCGGTGTACTTGAACAGCACGCCGATGGCCATCAGGGGCAGCGCGGTGTACATCAACTCGAGTGGCAAGTGCACGCGGTTCTGCACCGGCAGCTTCTCGTCGCCTTTGCGCTTGCGGTAGACGGCGACACACCAAAGGATGAGGCCCCACGTGAGAACTCCCACGGCGAGCGCAGCGATCCACGAACCATTCCAGAGCGTAATGATGGTTCCGGTCTGGTTCGTAACATCGGGGGTAGACGGGAGGGCACCGTTCGCAATGCCCTGTGAGCAACCTGCGAGCAGGGCCGTCGCACCCACCGTCACAGCGCCAATCAGGGCTTTCCGGGGCATGGCAAGGAGTGGCTTCTTGGACACGCGGTCAGTCTAGCGCGCGATACCGTGGGCGTATGCCAGCCACCCGGGTGTTCCTCGATGCCGGCGGACGCGCCCCCGTGTCCAAGAGGGCGGCCGATGCCCTACTCGCGGGTATCGCGGACGGTTGGGCTGACCCCACTCGGCTCACGAACGAATCCCGGCGGGCGCGGGCGCTCCTGGACGGGGTGCGCGAAGCAATCGCCGATGCCGTGGGCGCCGACGCGGCGCATCTGCACTTCCTCCCATCCGCGCACGTCGCCGCAGAGCGGGTCACCGCCGGCATCTTTCGTGCCCGGCGGGGCCGCGAGCGCATCGTGGCGTCTGCCATCGAACGCCAGGCCATCTTGGATGCCGCGGCGCACACCGCCCCCGACGCCGTGGACCTCATCCCCGTCGACAGCACGGGTCACATCGTGCTTGACGAGTTCGACGCGCGCCTATGCCACCCCGCCACCGCCCTCGCGCTCGTCCAGCACGCCAACCAAGAGGTGGGCACCGTGCAGCGTCTCGACCAGATCGCTGAGATCTCGCGCCGCGCCCAGGTGCCGCTGGTCGTGGACGCCAGCGCGAGCATCGGGCACATCGAAGCGCCCACCGAGTGGGACGCGCTGCTCGCGGACCCCGCGGACTGGGGCGCCCCGTCCGGACTGGGGATCCTGGCGACCCGCCCGCGCACGCGTTGGCTGCCCGCGTGGCCAGGCGAGGGCTGGGCTCCCGGCGGCGTGTCGATCCCGCTGGCCCTCGCCGCCGCAGTCGCACTACAGGAGCGGCGCGAGGCTCTAGAGTCCACCCGCGCCCGGCTCACGGCCATGACCACCACCCTGCGCGAGTCGCTCTCAGGTCTCGAAGGTGTCACGGTCGTGGGTGACCCCCAAGAACGCTTGCCCCACGTGCTGACCGCCGCGTTCATGTACCTCGACGGCGAGCCCGTCGTGACACGGCTCGACCGCGAGGGCTTTGCGGTCGGGTCGGGCTCGGCGTGTGGCAGTGCCGCGTTCGAGCCCAGTCACGTACTCGCGGCGATGGGCGCGCTCACCCACGGCAACCTCCGCATCGGCCTGCACCCGGCGGTGACGGACGCGGACGTCGACCGCTTTATCGCGACGTTGCCAGGGGTACTCGAGCACGTGCGCCGTGCCATGACATCGGACTGATGGCAGCGTCGGACCGATGGCAACGTCGGACCGAATCTCCCGGATACGCGAACGGGCGGTGCGACCGTAAGGTCAGCACCGCCCGTCGGCGAGAAGCGTCAATTCAGCTGAAGGAGTCTCCACATGCGCAAGAACTCGCAGCGTTGGGGTTGTCGATCGTGAAGCCCTGCTTCTCGATCGTGTCGGCGAAGTCGATGGTCGCACCATCCAGGTACGGCACCGACATTTTGTCGACGACAACCTCGACGCCGTCGAAGTCACGCGTCACGTCACCGTCGAGCATGCGCTCGTCGAAGTACAACTGGTAGATGAGCCCGGAACAACCTCCGGGCTGGACTGCCAGGCGCAGGCGAAGGTCGTCTCGACCCTCCTGCTCCAGCAGGCTCTTCACCTTGCCAGCCGCCGCATCGGTGATGACGACTCCGTGAGTGACAGCCTCGGTCGCAATATCCGTCATAGGCCGCCTCCTTTCATAGGTCCTGCGTCCAGGGTACGCCTGTCCGTGGGTGGGACACGACCCCACGCCGCCGCTCGGCGCTGCCTCAGCGTCAGTCAGCGACGCGGGGTCCACGTCTGCGCCACTCGCCGCACTGCCGCGGCCAGCCCTTCGGCACCGGCTGCTCCCTCGTGGGCTGCGGCCAGGCCTGCATTCATCAGGTCCCTCCGGCCGATGCGGGACTCGGGGGCGATGACGATCGCCGGCAGTCCTCGACGCGCGGCGAGCGCCGCGGCGGCCGGCACCGTTCCCTCATCCAGGGTGCGGGGCACGAGTCCGGGGACGACCGCGACGACGAGGTCCGCACTCTCGGCCGCGTCCGTAGCGCCAGTCAGGGCAGCCATCAAGGGCGCGCTCGGCACGATGCGCCCGCCGATAGCGGCGAGCGCGTACGCGAGACCGGCCGCGGCGCCGGTGCCGGGTGAATCGGACAGCCGGGTCGAGCCCAACAGCGACGGGACGCTCGCGATCGGGTCCGCGTCCCGCGCGATGGCCGCCCACCTGTCCTCTTGAGCCTGTGCGGCGCGACCGATCGCCTCGTCCACTTCACGCCCGTCACGCAGCGCCGCGCTCATCCCGTGGAATCCCAGCAGTGGACGCTGGGACGCGACCGCCGCCACCACATCGAGCGGTGCGACCCCGCCGCGCATCTGCAGGATCCCGCCCAACCACAGGTCGGTGGCGTCCCCCGCGGGGGGCTCGTCCCCCACCGGCACGACGACCGTACGGGGCGGCCGGGCCGCAGAGTGCTCGGCCGCGAGGCCCAGCAACGCCGCGGAGAGCGACTGCGGCTCCCAGCGCCGCGCCCCCGACCTGGGTGCGAGCACGAGGGTGCCGTCCACGTCCGTCGCCTCCGCTCCCCCGACTAGAAAGCGCGGGCCCTCGAGCGCATCGGCGCTACGGGCACCGCCGTCGCCTAGCGCGAAGCACTGAACCGTTGCCTCGGGGGCCGCCTCCGCCCACGCCGAAACAACCGCATGGGCCGCGTGACGCGCGGCTAACGCCACGGGGCCGGACCCTGGCCATGACTCGGTGAGGACCACGATGCGCATGGCTCCAGTGTGCCGTGGAGAGCGTGCGAGAATGTACGGATGAGCACGACGTTCACCGAACCTTCCGAGTCGCCCGCGCTGCTCCTGCTGGGAGAGCGACGCGACCCGCTGTCGGAACGCGGCGTGGACTGCCCCGGCGACCTCCCCGCGGCATCAGACCCGGGACTCGTGGAGCGCGCGCGGCGCGCCAAAGAGGTGCTGGGCGAGCGGGTGTTCATCCTCGGCCACCACTACCAGCGCGATGAGGTCATTCAGTTCGCCGACGTGACGGGCGACTCGTTCAAACTCGCGCGCGAAGCGGCCGCCCGCCCCGCAGCAGAGTTCATCGTGTTTTGCGGCGTGCACTTCATGGCTGAGAGCGCCGACATCCTGACCGACGACAACCAGACCGTCGTGCTGCCGGACATGGCGGCCGGGTGCTCGATGGCCGACATGGCCAACATCAACCAGGTCGAGGATGCGTGGGATCAGCTCGCCGAGGCCGGCATTGCCGACCGCACCATCCCCGTGACCTACATGAACTCGACCGCGGCGATCAAGGCATTTTGCGGCCGCAACGCCGGCGTGGTCTGCACCTCGTCGAACGCGGAGGTCGCGATGCGTTGGGCCTTCGACCAGGTGGGCGGTGTCGAGGGCGATGGCAAGGTGATGTTCCTTCCCGACCAGCATCTGGGCCGCAACACGGCCGTGCTGCAACTGGGCCTGGAGCTCGAGGACTGCGTGGTGTTCGACCCGCGCAAGCCCCTGGGTGGCAATACCGCCGAGCAGCTCGAGCGAGCGCGCGTGATCCTGTGGAAGGGCCACTGCTCGGTGCACGGCCGGTTCCGCAAGGAGAACGTGGAGGAGGCGCGCGCGCGGGTGCCGGGCATCAACGTGCTCGTCCACCCCGAGTGCACCCACGACGTGGTCACCCGCGCCGACTATGTGGGCTCGACGGAGTTCATCATCAAGACCCTCGACGCCGCAGAGCCGGGCTCGTCCTGGGTCATCGGCACCGAGCTGAACCTGGTGCGCCGGCTCGCGGATGCTCACCCCGACAAGGACATTCACTTCCTTGAGGACACGGTGTGCTTCTGCTCGACGATGAACCGCATCGACCTGCCGCATCTGGTGTGGGCGCTCGAGTCCCTCGCCGCCGGCGAGGTAGTCAACCGCATCGAAGTCGACGAGCAGACGCAGATCGAGGCCAAAGTGGCCCTCGACCGCATGCTCGCCCTGCCCGCCAAGAACTCCGCAAAGGACTGACCCCGCTGACTCGGCTTGACGCCGGGACATCGCTACACCAAGGACATGATGAAAAAGAAGACCTCAGACCACGACGGCGTGCCCGAGTCGACCATCGACGTGCCCACCGAGGCGGCAGCGCCTGCGGGCAAGGGGCGCCCCACGCCCAAGCGCAAGGAGCGCGAGGCGGCCAACAACCGTGGCGTGCTCGCGGACCCCAAGCGAGACGCCAAGGAGCGCCGCGCCAAGCAGCGGGAAGTGCGTGAGCGCGAGTATCAGGCGATGAAGGACGGCGACGAGCGCAACATGCCCGGGGAGCACCGCGGTCCGGAGCGCCGGTACCTGCGTGACTTCGTGGACGCGCGCACCAGCATCGGCGAGTTCCTGCTGCCCATGGCGATCCTGTTCGTGGTGTTGTCGCTGTTCATGTCCCAGGCCGGGATCATCGGGTTCGTGCTGATCGTGGTCTTCTACCTGATCGTGCTCGCGGCCGCCGTCGAGACCTTCATCACCATCAAGCGGATCAAGAAGCACTTTGGTGCGAAGTACGGCGAGGACAAGCTGCCGCGTGGGTGGACCTTCTACGTGATCTCGCGCGCCCTCAACATGCGCCGTTTCCGCGTGCCCCGTCCCAAGGTCAGCCGCGGCGAGTACCCAGTCTGACCGACCGGTAAGCAACTCCCCCCAGTCCGTTCTAGGCTGGGGGGATGATCAATTATCGCTATCTGGGCAACTCCGGCCTCAAGATCACGGAGCTCACCTTCGGCAACTGGCTGACCCACGCGTCGCAGGTCGAGAACGACGCTGCTGCGGCCTGCGTGAAGGCGGCGCTCGACGTCGGCATCACCTCGTTCGACACGGCAGACGTGTACGCGAACACCGCGGCAGAGACGGTGCTGGGCGACATCCTCAAGGGTGAGCGCCGCGAGAGCCTCGAGATCTTCACCAAGGTCTACTGGCCCACCGGCCCCGGCGGTGCCAACGACACCGGACTGTCGCGCAAGCACATCATGGAGTCGATCAACGGCTCCCTGACGCGCCTGCAGACGGACTACGTGGATGTTTACCAGGCCCACCGTTACGACTACGAGACCCCCCTCGAAGAGACCATGATCGCGTTCGCCGACGTGGTCCGCCAGGGTAAGGCGCACTACATCGGAGTCTCCGAGTGGACCGCGGACCAGATCCGCGAGGGCGTCCGGCTCGCCAAGGAACTCAACATCCACCTCATCTCGAGCCAGCCCCAATACTCGATGCTGTGGCGCGTCATCGAGGACGAGGTGGTCCCCGCATCGGCCGAGTCCGGCGTGTCTCAGATTGTGTGGTCCCCCGTGGCCCAGGGCGTGCTGACCGGCAAGTACAAGCCGGGCCAGGCTCCGCCCGCAGGCTCGCGTGCGACGGACGAGAAGGGCGGCGCGAACATGATCAAGCGGTTCATGAACGACGACGTGCTCGGCCGCGTGCAGAAGTTGCAGCCCATCGCCGACGAACTGGGCCTTACCATGGCGCAGCTCGCGATCGCGTGGGTGCTGCAGAACGACAACGTCGCCGCCGCCATCATCGGGGCCTCGCGCCCCGAGCAGGTGACGGACAACGCGAAGGCCTCCGGCGTGGAGATTCCCGCCGAGCTGATGACGCGTATCGACGAGGCGCTGGGCGACATCGTCGAGCGCGACCCCAACAAGACGGTCGAGACCAACCCCCAGGGCCGCGTCTCCTGACCTTCTGCTCTCCGTGACACCGCGGGCCCGGAACCTCGCAAGGTTCCGGGCCCGCCGGGCGGTAGCGTCCATGCCGCCGCCCGCTCCGGCGGGCGCATACCACGCACGACGGCCGATGCGTGGGCCGAGTTCCCCACCCCCGCCACCCCTCGCGTCGTAGCGTAGGGACCATGGGGCACACCTGGGACGAGGTTATCGACGCTGTACGCGGCTTGGGACTCCCGGCCGACGGCGTGGTACTCACGGGTAGCGCGCCCCTGCTGGCTCACGGCGTGATCGACGACGTTGAGGAGATCATCATGGTGGCGCGCGGCACGGCCTGGGACGCGCTCGCTGCGCGGGGAGACGCCCGCGTCGGCGCGCTCGGCGATCGCTACGTCGAGCTTCCCGGCGGGGTCCAGCTCTTCTCCAGTTGGCTCGGCGAGGCGGCCGATGCGGTGCTCGCGCGCGGCACGCTCGTCGACGGCGTACAGGTGGCCTCTGTCGCCGATGTAGTCGCCTACAAGCGTCGCCTCGCGCGGACTCAAGACCTGGAGCACCTCGCGGCGCTGGCGCGTTGGGCAGACGAGATGTCCGACCCCGTCGCCACCGCCAGCCGTGCGCCCTCGCTGCTTGACGACCGTGCCGAGGCCGGCGACCGCCTCGCGCCGGTGCTGTCAGCGTGGGCCCCGGAGCGACCGGCGGTGCTAGCCCTCCCCCGCGGCGGGGTCCCCGTCGGCGCCCCGATCGCGCGCGCTCTCGGATGCTCACTCGACGTGCTCGTGGTGCGCAAACTCGGGCTTCCCACGAACCCCGAGTACGCCTTCGGGGCCATTGGCGAGGACGGTGAGGCGCTGGTCGACGAGCGCATTGTGGCGGCGGCGGACCTGCGCGAGCGCGAGGTCGCACGCGTGGTCGCGGCGGAGCGCAGTGAACTGGAACGGCGTATCTCGCTGTACCGCGGCGGCCGACCGCCGCTGAGTCTCGAAGGCCGCACGGCGATCATTGTCGACGACGGCGCGGCGACCGGATCGACCGCGCGGGCGTCGATCGCGGTCGCGAGGGCGCTCGGGGCCGCGAGCGTCATCGTCGCCGTGGGCACCGCCCCGCCGGACGTGCTCGCCATGCTGGGCCGCGACGCAGATCGCGCGCTCGCTGCGATGACACCAGAGCCCTTCACCTCGGTGGGCCAGTGGTACCGGGACTTCTCCCCCACGTCAGACGACGAGGTGCTCGCGCTGCTGCGCGCATCGGCCTGAGGCCGTGGTGCCCGTGACGGCTCAGCGTGACAGTGCGGCGTTGAGCCGCGCCACCCACCCCGGCCCCTGGTACACGAATCCCGTGTAGGTCTGGAGCAGCGTCGCGCCCGCCCCGAGCAGCGCGCGGGCATCGTCCTCGGACTCGATGCCGCCAACGCCGATGATCGTCAACCGCCCGCCCGAGCGCGCGTGGAGCCGCGCGACCACCTCGACGGCGCGCGCCCTCACCGGCGGCCCGGACAGTCCTCCTGGCCCGCGATCGTGCGCGATGGTCGTGTTCGTGGCGATCACGCCGTCGAGCCCGAGCTCGAGCGCGAGGTCCGCCACCGCGTCCACGTCCGCGTTGGCAAGGTCGGGCGCGATCTTCACCAGCAGCGGCACATGGTGCCCGGCGGCCTCGTCGGCAGCCGCGCGGACCTGCGACAGGATCGGCCGGAGCGCCTCGGTGCTCTGAAGGTCCCGCAGCCCTGGCGTGTTGGGCGAGCTGACGTTGACCACGAGGTAGTCCGCATAGGTCGCTAGGGTCCGCGCCGAGTACGCGTAGTCGCCGGCGGCGTCGGCGGCGGGGGTCGCCTTGGTCTTGCCGATGTTGACCCCCAGCACCACGGCGCGGCCCGCGCGCGTCGAGCGCAGGCGTGCCAGCCGCCGCGCGACGGCATCGGCGCCGTCGTTGTTGAAGCCCATCCGGTTGCGCAGGGCGCGCAGGTCGCGTTCGCGCCACGACCGTGGACGCTCATTTCCAGGCTGGGCGTGCGCGGTCACGGTGCCAACCTCGACGAAGGCGAAGCCGGCGGCGGCAAGACCCGTCACGGCCTCCGCGTTCTTATCCATCCCGGCCGCGAGTCCCACGTGCCCGGGGAAGTCCAGGTTCATCGCGGTCACGGTCCCCGCGGGGCGCGGCGAGAGGCCGAGCGCACGCGCCGCTCGGAACGCCCACCCTCCGTAGCGAAAGGCCGCGACCCCGATCCGATGCGCGCGCTCCGCGTCAACCCGCGCGAGGACGTGGTCGTAGAACAGCCGGTACACGGCACCAACGTAGCGCGGATAGGGTCGACTCATGACCTCTCTGAACGCTACAACCGACTCTGTCAGCACCATCGACGCCGACGCCCTGATTGTGGGCTACGACGGCGATGTGACCGCACACCCCCAGCTCCCCGAGGAGGCTCGCACCACGATCGCGGCCGCAGCGGCGATGCTCGAGGCCTCCTCGAAGGTGGGCTTCACGACCATTTTGCCCGGCTCCGACGTGAGCGCCACTCGGGTCGTCGTGGTCGGCATCGGCGACGGCTCCGAAGGCGACCTGCGCGTCGCCGCGGGCGCCGCTTCGCGTGCATGCGGCAAGCGTCCGTCAACGGTGGTGGTGGCGCTTCCCGTCGCAGACGACGCGGCGGCCTCCGCGGTCGCCGAGGGAGTCCTGATGGGCGCCTATCGATTCAACGACTACAAGTCCGACGATGCGCTGGCGACCTACGAAGGCGCCGACTGGCACATCGCCGGGGCCTCTGAGGCCGCGCTCAAGCGCGCATCGATCCTCGCCGCGGCCGTCACCGGCACGCGCGACCTCGTGAACACCCCGCCGCTCGACATGTACCCCGCGTCCGTCGCAGAGGCCGCGCAGGCCTACGCGCAGCAGTTCCCGGTCGACGTCGAGGTGTGGGACGTGGAGCGCCTCGCTCAGGAGGGCTTTGGCGGCATCCTCGGCGTCGGCATGGGCTCGTCACGCCTGCCTCGCCTGGTCCGCGTCGCGTGGGAGCCGGCGGAGGCGAAGAGCTCGGTCGCGCTCGTGGGCAAGGGCATCACCTTTGACACCGGCGGCATCTCGCTCAAGCCGCCGAAGGGCATGGAGACCATGAAGTCGGACATGTCCGGAGCGGCTGCCGTGCTCCACATCGTCCTTGCCGCCGCGCGCGCCGAACTCCCGGTCAAGGTGACCGGCTGGCTGTGCCTCGCGGAGAACATGCCGTCCGCTACCGCCATGCGCCCCTCCGACGTGATCCGCATCTACGGCGGCAAGACCGTCGAGGTGATGAACACCGACGCCGAGGGTCGACTGGTGATGGCCGACGGCCTCGCCCGCGCCATCGAGGAAGACCCGGACGTGGTGCTCGACATTGCCACGCTCACCGGAGCCCAGGGCGTCGCGCTCGGGTCCCGGACCTCCGGCGTCATGGGGGACGACGAGGTGCGCGCGGAGGTCATTGGCGCCGCCGACTCGGTGGACGAGGCGTTCTGGCCGATGCCGCTTCCCGAGCACCTGCGCGAGTCGCTGGATTCGAAGGTGGCCGACATGAAGAACATCGGCGACCCGATGGGCGGCATGCTGTCCGCCGGAGTCTTCCTCAAGGAGTTCGTGGGCGACACCCCGTGGGCTCACCTGGACATTGCGCGACCGGCCTTCAATGAGGGATCGCCGTGGGGATTCAACGCCTCGGGCGCGACCGGCGCGTCGGTCCGCACCATGTTCCGGTTCCTCGAGAACCGCGCGGGCCTGTAAGGAACGATCGACGGCGGCGGTCGGGCATCAGCCCGGCCGCTGCTTTCGTGTGACTGGGGTTAGGCGCGGCCCTTGCGCTGGCGCTCGTTCCACTCGCGCATGCGCGACGGATAGCCCGACAGGTTCACGTCGAACGCGGGCACCCCAAGTTGCTTGGCGACCTTGCGGGCGGTCTCGGTGTCGGGGATGCGACGGCGCGTCCACTGGCCCGTGTCCGCCACCACCACCATCGTGGTCTGCGTGACACGCGTGGGCGGCTCGATGAAGGCTTCGCACCCCTGATGCTGCGACACAAATGCCTTGAGGTGTGCGACGGTCTCCGCCCGGGCGTCCTTCGAGGTGGTCCCTACGGGCGTCGCTGCTCGCTTCGACCCAAATACGCGCGACAAGAAGCTCATGGGCCCAGGGTAGCGATGGGTCGAGGTTCGCGCTGACGCCGACTGGTGGCAAGATGGGTACGACCGACTTTCCCACAAGGAGAACTCATCGTGCCCGAGTCCACCCCACGCTCGTTCGACCTGCTCATCCTTGGCGGAGGCTCCGGCGGCTACGCCGCAGCCTTCCGTGCCTCCCAGCTCGGCCTCACGGTCGGGCTCGTCGAGGAGTCGAAGGTCGGGGGCACGTGCCTGCACAACGGCTGTGTCCCCACCAAGGCGCTACTGCACGCTGCCGAGGTCGCGGACACCGCCCGCGACGGCGCGAAGTACGGCGTCAACTCCACCCTCGAGTCCATCGACATGGCGGTGGTGAACGAGTACAAGCAGGGCGTCGTCGACCGGCTCTACAAGGGGCTGCAGGGGCTCGTCAAGGCCCGCAAGGTTGAGCTCATTGAGGGCCACGGCACGCTCGTGGGCCCCGACGCCATCGAGGTGCGCGGCGAGCGCTACACCGCCAAGAACATTGTGCTGGCCACCGGCTCGTACGCCCGCTCACTGCCGGGTCTCGAGATCAGCGGCCGCGTCATGACCTCCGACCAGGCGCTCCAGATGGATTCCGTCCCCTCCTCGGTGATCGTGCTGGGCGGCGGCGTGATTGGTGTGGAGTTCGCCTCCGTGTGGAAGTCCTTCGGCGCGGACGTCACGATCGTCGAGGCCCTGCCTCACCTGGTGCCCAACGAGGACGAGGTGCTGTCGAAGGGTCTCGAGCGCGCATTCAGGCGCCGCAAGATCGACTACAAGCTGGGCGTCAAGTTCCAGGGTGTCGAGCAGGACGACTCGGGTGTCAAGGTCTCCCTCGAGGACGGCACCGTCCTGGAGGCCGATGTGCTGCTGGTGTCCGTCGGCCGCGGGCCGCGCACCTCCGGGCTCGGTTACGAGGAGCAGGGCGTACGGATGGACCGCGGGTTCGTGCTCACGGACGAGAAGCTCCACACCGGCGTGGCGAACATCTACGCCGTGGGCGACATCGTGCCCGGGCTGCAGCTCGCGCACCGCGGCTTCCAGCAGGGAATCTTCGTCGCCGAGACGATCGCGGGGCTCAGCCCGCAACCGATCATCGAGGCCAACATTCCTCGCGTCACGTACTGCGAGCCCGAGGTCGCGTCCGTGGGCCTAACCGAGGCTCACGCACGCAAGGAGCACGGGGACGATGCCATCGAGGCGATCGAGTACAACCTCGGTGGCAACGGCAAGAGCCAGATCCTCGGCACCCAGGGATTCATCAAGCTTGTCCGGGTCAAGAACGGCCCGGTCATCGGCGTCCACATGCTGGGCTCCCGCGTAGGCGAGCAGATCGGCGAGGCCCAGCTCATTGTGAGCTGGGAAGCGCACCCCGACGACGTGGCACCGCTCATTCACGCGCACCCGACCCAGAATGAGGCGATGGGCGAAGCGCACCTGGCCCTGGCCGGCAAGCCCCTCCACGCCCACGACTGATAACGGAGACAATCTTCATCATGAGCAACGACGTCACTCTTCCGGCCCTGGGCGAATCCGTCACCGAGGGCACCGTCACCCGGTGGCTCAAGTCCGTCGGCGACTCAGTGGAGGTCGACGAGCCCCTGCTCGAGGTCTCCACCGACAAGGTCGACACTGAGATCCCCTCCCCCATCGCCGGCACCTTGAACGAGATCCTCGTCGAAGAAGACGAGACGGTCGAGGTCGGCGCCGTGCTGGCCCGCATCGGCGATGCCGACTCGGCACCGGCAGAAAAGTCGGCGCCCGCACCGGAGTCCGCACCCGCGGCCGAGTCCGCGCCTGCGCAGGAGTCCGCACCTGCTGAGGCCTCCGCGCCCGCTGCTGAATCTGCCCCCGCAGCCGAATCAGCGCCTGCGGCGGGGTCGTCAGGCGGCCAGGAGGTCACGCTCCCCGCCCTGGGCGAATCCGTCACCGAGGGCACCGTCACCCGCTGGCTCAAGTCCGTCGGCGACTCAGTGGAGGTCGACGAGCCCCTGCTCGAGGTCTCCACCGACAAGGTCGACACTGA
>JBKBNW010000045.1:12730-13084 GCA_046295115.1 Demequina sp. | reverse complement strand
TCTTCAGCCGACTTTACCCCTCGCTGGCACGTAAATGTGCACCGGGGATCATGACTCCTGGTCCCCGTCCTATGGCGCTCCCCGCGGGCGGTCGCCGGTGCGCGGCGGGGCTCGGTAGTGGGGAGATTGAGCAGTGTTTACCGAAAACACGTACAGTCGAGGTATGAAAACTCTCATTATTGTTCTGCTCATCGCGTGGGCCGTGCTCGCCGTCGTCGGGTTTGTTGTCGAGGCGCTGCTGTGGCTTGCCTTCCTCGGCCTTGCCCTGTTCGCCGCCACGGCGATCTACGGATTCATCAAGAACAAGGCCTCGCGGGGCACCGCGACCAAGTAGTTCAGTCGCACTAAGACAAC
>JBKBNW010000045.1:0-12721 GCA_046295115.1 Demequina sp. | reverse complement strand
GGGGGGGGGGGGGGGGGGGGCGCGGGGGGGGGGGGGGGGGGGGGGGGGGCCCGCGGAACTGGACCCGGCGCCGTCCGGCCTGTAAAACCCCGGCCTGTACAACCCCGGCCTGTAGAACCCCGGCCTGAGAACCCTGCGGGCCGCCCCGCCGGCCCGCAGCGTTGTTGTGTGTGCGGGGCTCCGCCGTCCGCGTCACGGCCGGCGAGGTCGACTGCGGGTCCCACGCCGCCCGGAGTCGAGGCCGTGCGGGCCGGGTGTGATGAAGTCGGCACGTCGGGGAGGCGGGTGGAGGTCTGCCTTGACTTACAGTGGGCCACGATGAGGCGACCCCGGAGTGCGAGTGCCGATACGGTCGGCGAAATGCCCCCGCGCCCCACGCGGGATGGTGACGCCGATCCGCTGCCGGGCGACCTGGAGCAACTGATGGCGCCGTTCGAGCGCTCGCTTCACGGTGTCCTGTTCAGCCAGCCCGACGGCCGCATCGTCGCGGCGAACCCGGCGGCGGCCCGGCTCCTCGGGCGGAGCGAGGCACAGATCCTGTCCGCAGGGCGCAGGGGTCTCGCCGATCTCACGGACGACCGGTGGCTTCCCGCGGTGGCCACACGGGACGAGCAGGGGACATTCCGCGGTCGGCTACGTTTTTTGTGCGGTGACGGTTCGACGTTGACCGCTGACGTCTCCTCCGCGCTCTTCATGCAGGGCGGCCAGCCGTGGAGTTACGTGCTGTTCGACGACGCCTCGGACGTGGACGAGGTACTGCAGAGCGCCGCGCGTCGACAGGCCCACGCGGACGTTGTCGTCGAGATGCTCGACTCGATCAGCGACGCGTACTGGGCAGTAGATGGCGAGTGGACGCTGACGTTCATCAATCGCGAGGCGGAGAGACTGCTTCAGGTCAGCCGCGCAGATGTGCTCGGAAAGAACCTATGGGACACGTTCCCCACCACGCGCGACACGGTGTTCCAAGACATGTCCGAGCTAGTGGTCCGCACCGGCAGGGCCGAGACTTTTCAGGGCTTCTACCAAGGCACGAGCCTGCATTGCGAATTGCGGTTGCACCCGATCGACGGGGGCGGCCTGATGGTGTACTTCCTCGACATCGGCGATCGCCTTGCCGTCGCGGACGAGCGCGAAAGGCTCTTGGAGGCGGAGAAGTCGGCTCGAGAGCAGGCCGAGGCTGCCCTCGACACGGCGGAACGCGCGCGCGCCCAGTTGGTGCTCAGAGCCGCAAGAGACGATCTGACCGGACTGCTCAATCGGTCCGGGCTTGCGGCGGCTATGGACGAATCCCTTCAAGGGCCTGATGCGCGAGCCTGCCTGCTGCTCGCGGACCTGGACAATTTCAAGCTCATCAACGACACGCTCGGGCACGTCGTGGGGGACCGCGTGCTTCAGCTCTTCGCCGACCGCCTGCGCGTGATCGCCGGTCCGACGGCGCTGCTGGCGCGGCTGGGAGGCGACGAGTTCGCCGTGGCGTTGTTGGCTGACGCCGCAGACAATGGAGATGCGCTCGCCGACCGCATCCTGGCGATGGCGCGGGAACCCGTGGAGGTGTCGGGGCACTCTCTGCTCCTCACTGCGAGCATCGGCCTTGCGAGGACGCGGCCCGGCCAAGCCGAACTCGGACCTTTGCTGCGTGAGGCCGACGCTGCCGTGTACCGGGCGAAGGGGGAGGGCCGGGACCAAGCGGCTTGGTTCGACGACGCGCTGCACGCCCTCGTGGTCGAACGTGTGGAGTTGGAGCGAGAGTTGCGTTCCGATATCGCGGCGGGCCCGCTGGAGGTTCACTTCCAGCCGGAGTTTGACCTACGCACCGGTCGAACCGTCGACATCGAGGCCTTGGCCCGCTGGACGAGCCGTACGCGGGGTCCCGTCTCGCCAGCGGTGTTTGTGCCCATCGCGGAGGACTCGGGACTGATTAACTCCCTCGGCGATCAGATACTCCGTGTCGCGATCGCCCAGGCCTCACGCTGGGTGGCTAAGGAGCAGGCCCGAGTCTGGGTCAACGTCTCTCCACGCCAGCTCGCGACTGTGAGATTGGCCGACCGTATCCAGGAACTGCTGGTTGAGGCGAACCTACCCGCACGATATTTGGGCGTCGAGGTGACCGAATCGAGCCTGATCGACGAGCGACGGTTCGCAGACGAACTGCGCGCCATCCACGAACTCGGCGTGGGGTTGGCGGTCGACGACTTCGGCACCGGCTACTCATCCTTGTCAAGGCTCTCCCGTATGCCGGTCGACTTGCTGAAGATTGACCGCAGTTTCATCTCCACCGCCGCGCTGGCACGGGGAAACTCCCTCCTGCAGGGCATGGTGACGCTCGGGCACTCGTTAGGAGCGCGGGTCACGGCGGAGGGGGTGGAGACGGAAGCGCAGTTGCAACGCGTCATCGACGCCGGGTGTGACAGCGCGGCCGGGTATCTGTTCCAGCGGCCGGTCGAGGCGCAACAGCTCATCTGGGTCGCTCCGCAGATTCAGCGTTCCCTGCCGCGCAACCCGCGAGGCGGTGGCGACGACACCTCGTCTTTGTGACAAAGTCCGCACGTGCGGGCGGACGGAGGCGATGCGCCACTGGTTACAGTGGGCTCAGGATGGCTCAACCAGGCGAAGGACGTGCTGACACTGGCCCCCGTGCGTCACCGGTGGCCACCGGCGAGCCCGGCTTGGACCCGACCTCTAGAGACCTGGCGGGGCGGATGGCACCATTTGAGCGGTCGCTCCAGGGGGTCCTCCTCACCCGCCCCGACGGTCGCGTTGCCGCGGTCAATCAGGCAGCGTGCCAGATGTTGCACCGGACCGAAGCCGAGATGCTGGCTCTTGGACGTACTGGCCTGGCGGATCCCACCGATGAGCGATGGGGCGCGGCCGTCGCGAACCGCGCAGAGCACGGGTCTTTCCGTGGTCGCCTGCGGTATTCGTGTGGCGACGGCTCGACGCTGACCGCGGACGTCGCCTCAGCGACCTTTCTCCACGACGGGCACCAGTGGGCGTACGTCTTCCTCGAAGACGCCTCAGAGGTAGACGCAGCGCTAGCGGAGGCCGCGCGCCAGCAGGTCCACGCCGACTTCGTGTTGCGGATGCTGGACTCGATCAGCGACGCGTACTGGGCGGTGGACAGGGATTGGAACATCACCTTCATCAATCGGCAGGCCGAGAAGCTGCTCTTGGTCCGTCGTGAAGACGTGCTCGGCACGTACCTCTGGGACGCCTTCCCTACCGCGCGGGACACAGTGTTCCAGGAACAGTACGAGCGAGTGGTGCGCACGGGAGAGGCCGCGACATTCGAGGGCTACTATCCGGGCGCGGCCTTGCAATGCGAGGTGCGCGCATACCCGCTCGACGGAGGGGGCCTGGCCGTGTACTTCCTCGACGTCGGCGACCGCTACGCGGTGGCGGCTGAGCGTGAGCGGCTCCTTGGGGCGGAGCAGTCCGCCCGTGCTACGGCAGAGGCCGCTCTTGCTACGGCGGAGCACGTACGCGGGCAATTGCTCGTCAAGGCCGCGGCGGACGATCTGACCGGGCTGCTGAACCGGTCGGGCCTGGCCGATGCGATGCGAGAAGCGATCCATGCGCCCGACTCGCGAGCCTGCCTGCTGCTCGCCGATCTCGATAACTTCAAACTGATCAACGACACGCTTGGGCACGTGGTGGGGGACCGCGTGTTGCAGTTGTTCGCTGACCGACTTCGACTCATCGCGGGGCCGACGGCGGTACTAGCGCGCCTGGGTGGAGACGAGTTCGCTGTCGCTCTGGTGGACGACACCGCGGACGATGCGGATGCGTTCGCCGAGCGAATCCTGGGAATGGCGCGACTGCCGCTAGACGTGGAGGGGCACTCTTTGCGCCTCACGGTGAGCATCGGGATGGCGAAGACGCGCAACAGCGACGCAGGGCTCGGGCCACTGCTGCGGGACGCCGACGCCGCCTTGTACCGGGCCAAGGGGGAGGGCCGGGACCAGGCCGCATGGTTCGATGACGCATTGCACGCTCGCACCGTCGAACGGGTGTTGCTGGAGCAGCACCTACGCATGGCGCTGGATTCGGATGCCTTGACCGCCCGGTTCCAGCCGGCGTTTGACCTGCGCACCGGACGCACGGCGGACGTCGAGGTGTTGGTGCGTTGGGACAGCCCGGTCTTGGGCTCTATCTCGCCCGCGGTGTTCGTGCCCATCGCAGAGGACTCTGGTCTCATCCACGCCCTCGGCGACCAAATGCTCCGCGCGGGCGTGACACAGGCCGCCCGTTGGCGAGCCAAGAACGAGGTCCGAGTATGGGTCAACGTCTCGCCTCGGCAGCTCGCTGCGGTAGGCCTTGCCGGCCGCATCCAGGCCCTCTTGGCCGACGCGGACCTGCCACCACAGCACCTGGGTATCGAAGTGACCGAGTCGAGCCTGATCAACGAGCCCCGGTTCGCCGACGAACTGCGCGCCATCCACGCACTCGGGGTGGGGCTGGCCATCGACGATTTTGGGACCGGCTACTCGTCCTTGTCGCGGCTCGCCAGTATGCCGGTCGACCTCGTGAAGATCGACCGCAGCTTCATCTCTGCCGCCGCGCTGGCGCGAGGGAACTCCCTGCTGATGGGCATGGTGACGCTTGCGCACTCGTTGGGTGCGCGGGTGACGGCCGAGGGAGTCGAGACGACCGACCAGTTGAAGCGCGTGATCGACGCGGGGTTCGACAGCGCGGCGGGGTATTTGCTGCAGAGACCTGCCCTGGCGCAGGAGGTCGAATGGGCGGTCGACCTGCCGTGAAGCGCTGGGGCCTGGCGCGTCAGAGCGGTGCGGCCTCGAGCATGCGCTGAATCGGACGGTAGTGCTCGACCACCGACTTGCGATACGCCTCGACATCCCCGCGAAGCACGGCCGCGAGCATGTCGGCATGGCATTGGGCGGTCTGGCGGATCTCGGCGGGGGACGCCGTTCCCAGGTGGGGCGCGACGGCGGTATGTACGTCCCAGAACGCGCCGACGAGTTGCTCGGCGAGCTGATTATCGGTCGCTGCATAGAGCAACGTGTGGAACGTGCGATCCGCCTCGAGGAAGTACTCGCCGCGTGCGGCCTTGGCGGTCATCTCGGCTACCAGGGCGTGAAGTTCCTCGACGTGGTGGCGGCGCGCGCCTTCCACCACGAGTTCCGCGAGCGCGAAGTCCAGCGCGAGCCGCACTTCGAGGACCTCCCGCAACGCCTCGAGCGTCCCGTCGGGGGACAGCGCCCCGCGAAACACGAGTGTCTCGACCATCGGATCGAGGGACATGTCGCCGACGAAGGTTCCATGCCCGTGGCGCACATCGACGATGTCGAGCGTTGACAGAGTGCGAATGGCCTCTCGCACGGAGGAGCGGGATACGTCGAGCGTCTCGCAGAGTTCAGCCTCGGTGGGAAGCGGATCGCCGGGCTTGAGCCGCTGGGTGAGGATCAGTTCCTTGATCTGGCCGGCCGCGGTGGAGCGACGCATCCGCGCACCGCGCTTCTTGGGCAATGACATACCAACTCCGTCCAGGTGATCACTCCGAAGGTTACAAGTTCGCATCGGCGGTTGCCTCCAACATAGTCCCGTGCTAGACATACATCAGACATCAGATGTCATACGACAGACATCGATGCCTATGCTCAATGCAGAGTGACCGAACTCATCACCAGGAGTCCACATGAACACGATCCCCACCCAAAGCCGCGTGGGTCGGTCGACAGCTGTGACGGCGGGCTTTCTCGCCGCCGCCTTGCTGCTCGCCGGTTGCGCTGGCGCCTCGCCCGACAGCACGTCGGACGATGCCTCCCCAGTCGATGCCTCGGCTATCGATCCGAACGCCATTATCGAAGCAGGGATCTCCTACACGCTGAATGGCAGCTTCGACCCGATGATCGCCTCCGGCGCGGTCACCGTTGCGGCCAACTGGCACATCTTCGAGGGCCTGGTAGACCTCGACCCGGCCACCACAGAGCCCTACGCGGCGCTCGCGGCCGACTTCCCGACCAAGATCGATGACACCACTTACGAGGTCGACATTCGCGAGGGCGCCACCTTCCACAACGGCGACCCCGTCACCGTCGACGACGTCATTTACAGCTTCGAGCGCGTGCTGGACCCCGCGAGCGATTCGCTCTTCACGACCTACGTCGACTTCATCGACACCGTGACCGCGGTCGACGAGAACACGGTGCAGATCACCACGGAGTTCCCCTTCTCCCTCATCAACGAGCGACTCGGCATCGTCAAGATCGTTCCCAAGGCGCTCGTCGAAGCCGACCCGGAGGGCTTCGGAGCTAACCCCGTGGGCTCGGGACCCTACTCGCTGGCTTCCGCCGTCCCCGAGGACAAGATGGTCTTCGAAGCGTTCGAGGCCTACAACGGCCCGCGGCCGGCGCAGGCTGCTGGCATGAACTGGAACCTGCTGGCCGATGCCGCGGCACGAGCGACCGCGATGTCGACTGGGACCATCCAGGCGATGGAGGACGTGCCATACATTGACGTCGATACTCTCGCCGCGACCGTGGACGTGGAGAGCGCACAGTCGTTCGGGCTGTTGTTCATGATGTTCAACACCGACGTTGCCCCCTTCGATGACGTCCGCGTACGTCAGGCGTTCCACTACGCGCTGGACATGGACAAGATCATCGCGACGGGCATGCTCGGCAACGCGACCGCGGCCACGTCCTTCCTGCCCGACACCTACTCGAACTACAACGAGGCGTCGACGGTGTACACCTACGACCCGGAGACGGCGAAGGAGCTGCTGACGGAGGCCGGCGTGGCGGACCTGTCGATCAACTTGCTGATGACCGACACCGGCTGGGTCAAGGAGGTGGCGCCCTTGATCCAAGAGTCGCTCGATGCGATCGGCGTCGACGTCACTCTCGATGTCAGCCAGTCCGCCGCCCAGTACGCCAAGGTTGACTCGGGCGACTACACCGTGATGGTCGCCCCAGGCGACCCCTCGGTCTTCGGAAGCGACCCTGACCTGCTGATGAACTGGTGGTACGGCAAGAACGTCTGGACCGAGGGCCGCACCAACTGGTCTGACACCGATGAGTACGCACAGTTGCGTACGCTGCTCGACACCGCGGTGCAGGAAGAGGGCGACGCACAGCAGGACACCTGGAACGAGGCGTTCGATCTGATCGCCGAGCAGGCCGTCCTTTACCCACTGTTCCACCGCAAGCTGCCGACGGCGTGGAACTCGGACGAGCTGGTCGGGTTCGCCCCCGTGCCGACCACTGGCCTGTCCTTCCTCGGAACCGGCGTAGCCGCCGAGTGACCCTGATGCGGAGGGCGCGCGATCCCCGTGGCGCGCCCTCCGCATCCCCACCCTCTTCTTAGGAAGGAGCGGTCGTGTCGAACACACTCCGTCTCATCGGCCGCAGACTCCTGCAACTTCCGCCGATGCTCTTCGGCATCACCTTCCTCGTCTTCTTCGTGATGTCCTTCTCTCCCGTAGACCCGGCGCGCACCGCGCTTGGCGAGACGGCATCGCCCGCGGCGCTTGAGGCCTATCGCGAGGCCTACGGTCTCAATGAGCCGCTGATCGCCCGCTACTTCGACTTCCTCGGCGGCCTGTTCCAAGGCGACCTGGGTACCTACTCCGCTCGCAGCCTGCCCGTCGTCGATGAGGTCGCGCGGGCCTTCCCCATCACTTTGCAGCTCACCTTTCTCGGCCTCTTCGTCGCAGTGGTGGTTGCCACGATCCTGGGCGTGACTGCTGCTGTGTTCCGTGATCGGTGGCCCGACCAGGCGATCCGCATCATCGGTGTCGCCTCGCTGTCGACGCCGTCCTTCTGGCTCGCGGTGCTATTGATCCAGTTGTTCACACTGCAGCTCGGCGTGCTTCCAGGATCGGGGCCGCTGCCGTCCGCTTCCGAGGACTTCGGCGGCTGGCTCGCTCGCATGACGCTGCCGGCTCTGGCGCTCGCCGTGCCAGTGATCGGCCAGCTCTCACGCGTGGTGCGCACATCGATGGTCGAGGAGCTCGATCGCGACTACGTGCGTACCGCCCTCGGCGCCGGGGTCCCCCGCCGCGTGGTGGTGGGGCGCAACGTGCTCCGAAATGCCCTCATCACGCCCGTCACGGTCTTGGGCCTCCGGGTGGGGTATCTCCTGGGCGGCGCGGTCGTGATCGAGGTCATCTTCGCGATCCCGGGGATGGGAACGCTCATTCTCAACGGCGTGACCAACAACGAGCCCAATTTGGTGCAGGGCGTCACCCTCGCGGTCGCCCTCGCCTTCGTCGTGATGAACATCATCGTCGACCTGCTCTACGTACTCATCAATCCGCGAATCAGGGCGGTCTGATCTCATGCGACGCAAACTCACCGAACGACTGTCCGTCCCCGGCCTGCGCCTAGGCAGACTCTCCACCGCCTCGACCATCGGGCTGGTGATTCTGACGATCATTGCGCTGGCGGCGCTGTTCGCACCACTGATCGCACCGTATGACCCGCTGGCGTCCGGTACTCCGGTAGGTGCGCCTTCCGCCGAGCACTGGTTCGGCACCGACCGTCAGGGGCGAGACATCTTCTCGCGCTTGCTCTATGGGGGCCGCTACTCGCTCACCATCGGTCTGGGGGCGACCCTCAGCGCGTTGGCCGTCGCGGTCGTGCTGGGTTCGATCGCCGCGACCGCCCCCAAGTGGATCTCCGAGACGCTGATGCGGATCATGGACGTGGTGATGTCTTTCCCGGGCATCGCGCTGGCTGCCGTGTTCGTCGCAGTGTTCGGCAAGTCGCTACCGGTGCTGATCTTCACGATCGCGTTCCTCTACGTTCCCCAACTGACCCGCATTGTTCGCGCGAACGTGCTCGACCAGTACGGGGAGGACTATGTCGCTGCGGTGCGGGTCATGGGCGCGTCCACGCCGCGGGTGATTGTCAAGCACGTGGCCCGTAACACCATGGCCCCGGTGCTCGTGTTCGCCACCATCTTGGTGGCCGACGCGATCGTCTTCGAGGCCTCGCTGTCCTTCCTCGGTGCGGGTGTGCCAGATCCCGCGCCGTCATGGGGCAACGTCATCGCCGCCGGCCGCAACCTGATCATGAGCGGGGCATGGTGGGCGACGTTCTTCCCTGGCCTGCTCATCATGATCTCGGTGCTGTGCCTGAACCTGCTGTCCGAAGGCATGACCGACGCGATGATCGCACCCAAGGAGCGCAAAGTGCGTTCCGCGCCGAGTGTGGTGGCCGCGCAAGGCGCGCAGGCAGTGACGGAAGCGCAGGCCAGCACCGAGCAAGCCAGCACCGAGCCGGTCAGCAGCGAGCAGGCTCTCGGCGACGGCTCCGTCCGCACCAACGCGCCAGTGTCGCTGCTTGCGACCACAGCTGGCGTGCCGCTGGACGAGCGCTTGGCCCAACTGCGCGCAGTTGAGCTCGCCCGCACCGACCGGCTCGAGTGCACGTCCGATGCGCCGCCATTGCTCGAGGTGCAGGACCTGTCGATCTCGTTCCCGCGCCACGGCGACGTTCACGTGGTCGACCATGTCAACTTCACCGTCCGGCCTGGGGAAACGTCCGCGCTCGTGGGCGAATCGGGATGCGGTAAGTCGATCACGTCGCTGGCGATCATGGGCCTGCTGGACCCGCGGTCGACCATCACTGGGCGCATTCTCTTCGACGGCAAGGACCTGCTGACGATGTCCGCCGGGGAGCGCAATGCGCTGCGGGGTCACGACATCGCGATGATCTACCAAGACGCCCTCAGCTCTCTCAACCCGGCGATGCTGATCAAGTCGCAGATGAAGCAGCTGACGTCGCGGGGCGGAACCCGTGACGCCGAGGAGCTGCTCCGGCTCGTCGGGCTTGATCCCAAGCGAACGCTGTCGTCGTATCCCCACGAGCTGTCAGGCGGCCAACGTCAGCGCGTGCTCATTGCGATGGCGCTCACGAGGGATCCACGCCTGGTCATCGCAGACGAGCCCACGACAGCTCTGGACGTCACCGTCCAGGCTCAGGTGGTCGAGTTGCTCAACAAGTTGCGCGAGGAGTTGGGGTTCGCGATGGTGTTCGTGTCGCATGACCTCGCGCTGGTCGCCGAGTTGGCTCATCGCATCACCGTGATGTACGCGGGTCAGGTGGTTGAGCAGGGAACGACTCGCGAACTGTTGACGCAACCCGTCCACGAGTACACCCGGGGGCTGCTGGGAGCCGTGCTGTCGATCGAGTCCGGCTCAGACCGGCTCCACCAGGTGCGGGGGACTGTTCCGTCCCCTCGCGACTTCCCTGCCGGTGACCGCTTCGCGCCCCGCTCGTCAGACCCGGCACGGCACGCGGGCGTGACGCCAGTGCGGCGCAGGATTTCGGGCACCGACCACTATTACGCCGCGCATCCCGACGATGCGCCCGTGCAGCCGATCGGAGACCCGCGATGACCGAGGCAATCGTCGAGTTGAGAGACGTTCACGTTCGCTACAAGACCCGCAACTCGGGCCTGCTGAAGCCGCATTACATCGACGCGTTGGCTGGGCTGTCGATCGCGGTGCGCCGCGGCCGCACGCTGGGCATCGTCGGGGAGTCGGGATCGGGCAAGTCCACCGCCGCGAAGGTGCTTGTCGGCCTAGAGAAGCCCACCTCGGGGCAGGTGTTCCTGGGAGGCGAGGAGGTGACGCGCTTCACCACCAGTGTGCGCCGTCGCCTGGGCAGGACGCTGTCGGTGGTCTTCCAAGACCCAGCCACGGCGCTGAATCCGCGCATGACGGTGCGGGATGCGCTGCTTGATCCACTGCAGGTTCACGCAGTCGGTGCCGCTCGTCAGCGTCTCGCGAAGGTCAGCGAGGTGCTTGGCCTGGTCGGGCTCCCGTCCTCGGCGCTGGATGCGCTCCCCAACCAGCTGTCAGGTGGTCAGCGCCAGCGCGTCGCGATCGCGCGGGCGCTCGTGCTGGATCCGCAGGTCATCGTGGCCGACGAACCCACCTCTGCACTCGACGTGTCGGTCAGGGCGCAGATTCTCAACCTACTGACGGACCTGAAGAACGAACTCGATCTGGGGATGGTGTTCATTTCCCATGACATCCAGACGGTGCGCTACCTGTCAGACGAGATTGTCGTCATGAACGCAGGCCGCGCCGTCGAACATGGCGACGCCTCTCAGGTCTTCGACCACCCGTCGGAGGACTACACCCGCTCTCTCCTCGGCGCAGCTCCCTCGCTGCTCGCCACCCACCCCCTCTCCTGAACAACCCAGAACTGGACTCACTATGTCTCACACCACAACCGCTCAATTCTCCGGAGTCGTCCCTCCCGTCGCCACGCCGCTGCACCTCGACGGCAGTATCGACCACGGCTCTCTCGAACGCCTTGTCGACCACCTCGTCAGCGCGGGCGTCGACGGGTTGTTCGCTCTCGGCTCCACCGGGGAGACGGCCTACCTCACGGACGCCCAGCGCGTCTCGGTTGCCCGCACGATCGTCGATGCGGCAGCCGGCCGGGTGCCGGTTATCGCGGGGGCCATCGAGCTGACCTCCGTCCGCACATCGGAGGTAGCACGCATGCTCGCTGCCACCGGGGTGGACGCCATCGTGACCACCGCGCCGCTGTACGCCATCAACTCAGTCACCGAGGTGGCGGCGCACTTCCGGGCTGTGGCAGCCGCTATTGACGTGCCGCTGTGGGCGTACGACGTGCCGGTGCGCGTCCACGCGAAGCTGGGCTTGGACCTGCTCATGCAGTTGGCGACCGAAGGCGTGCTCCACGGCGTCAAGGATTCCTCGGGCGATGACGTCGCCTTCCGCCGACTGGTCGCCGCCAACGCCGCGGCCGGGCGGCCGCTGCAACTGCTGACGGGGCATGAGGTGGTCGTTGACGCGATGGCGCTCGCGGGCGCCGACGGAGTCGTGCCCGGACTTGCGAACGTCGACGCCGCTGGCTACGTGCGGCTGTGGGCTGCGGCTGCTCGCGGCGACTGGGAGACCGCCCGGGCCGAGCAGGAGCGACTGAACCAGTTGTTCGAGATCGTGTTCCAGCCCGTCGGACTGTCCGGCGACGCCACCGGTGTGGGCGCATTCAAGGCGGCCATGAAGGCGCGGGGTCTCATCGAGACGTCGACCGTGGCGAACACGGTGGAGGCTGTCGACGCAGCTGCCGTTGAGAAGATCACCGCGATCCTGAGGTCTCTCGAGATGCTGCCCGCGGCCTCCTGATGAGCGCGCACGTGCTGGCCGTCGACATCGGCGGCACCAAGACGGCGGCGACGATCGTCGACTCGGAGTCGCGCGTGATCGACAAGGTCGAGGCACCGACACCCGGTGCCCAGGGCCCCGAGGCGATCCTCGAGACCGTGACGCAGGTAGCGGTGGAGGCGGCTCGCCGGGCAGGCATCTCCCAGGTGCAGGCCGTGGGAATCGCGACGGCCGGTGTCGTGGACTCGACGACGGGCACGATCCTGTCGGCGACCGAGACCCTGGCCGACTGGGCGGGCACTCGTGTCGCCGCCCTGGTGCGCGAGCAGCTCGGTTCCCTGATGACGGAGTCCGCACCCGTCGTCGTCGTGAACGATGTCGACGCGCATGCGGTGGGGGAGTATCGGTTTGGCGCGGCCGCCGGGAGCACGAGTGCGTTGGTCGTGGCGGTAGGCACCGGCATCGGTGCGGGGATCATCATCGACGGACGCGTGTGGCGCGGTGCGCGTCACGTGGCGGGCGAGTTCGCCCACGTCCCGGCGCCAGGTGCCTGCACGCTGCGCTGTCCCTGCGGGCGGGTCGGCCATCTCGAAGCCATCGGCTCGGGAGTGGGGA
>JBKBNW010000044.1:0-13133 GCA_046295115.1 Demequina sp. | reverse complement strand
CGTGAGCACCTGCATCACGCGGCGAATCTCTTCGTCCCGGCCGATCACCGGGTCGAGCGCGCCCGACTCGGCCAAGGCGGTGAAGTCCTGGCCGTACTGCTCGAGTGCGCTCTTCTGCTCTTGCGCCTGAGGCGTCTGTGGGGTCGCGGTCATGATGAACCTCCGACGTCATGTGCCATAGGGCTCACAGTTGAGCCGGATACGCTCAAGTTTACATAACGCTTCCCGATGGGGCAAGTGATGAGCGGCCGATGCGGGGGAGGGGTTCGGTGGTCGGGTGCCAGCACGCCGGCCGACGCGCCCGCTCGGTCACTGCACCCCGGCGGCGGGGTGCAGTGACAAGCGACGTGCAGTGACCAAGCCAGGTGCTACTCCTTCTTGAGCTTGTCCTTCGCGGCGCCCTTCACCTTCTCCACCGCATTGGGCAGGTCGGTGGTGCCGTAGTAGCGCGGGTCCGGCCGGGTGGGTGGGGGCATCGGCGTGCTCTTCCCCGGGCCAGGTGCGTCCCGGTAGCTGAACTCGCCCTTGCCGTCGGGCGTGGGGCCGCTGGCCCAACTGCCGTCCGCGGCCGCTTTGCCGTCCGAGAAGTTGATGTACTCGTAGGACACGGACTGGTGTTCCTTGCTCTGCGGGAAGTTGCTGGGCACGGGAATGTCCTCGAGGCCTTCGTCTTGAATCTCCCTTGCCGCGGCAATCCATTGGTTCTGGTGCATGGTGTCGCGAGCGATGAGGAACGCGAGTAGGTCCCGCACGCCGGTGTCGTCCGTCATGTGGAACAGGCGCGCCGCCGCGATCCGGCCTTGCATCTCCGCATTGGCGTTCGCAGTGAAGTCGGCGAGCAGGTTGCCGCTAGCCGTCACGAAGCCCGCGTTCCACGGGTTGCCGTTGCTGTCGACCGGGCGCGCGCCTGCGCCTGCGACGATCGCCGCCTGGACGTCCGTCCCACCCACGATGGCGGCGATGGTCGGATCGCTCTGGACATCCTCATCGGTGATGCCGAGCGGCTGCTTCTCGAGCAGTTGGGCGATCATGACCGCAAGCATCTCCACGTGTCCGAACTCCTCGGCGGCGATACCGAACAGCAGGTCGCGATACTTGCCGGGCATGTGGGCGTTCCATGCCTGGAAGCTGTACTGCATGGCGATGGTGATCTCGCCGTACTGGCCCCCGAGGACCTCTTGAAGCTTCCGTGCGTATACGGCGTCGGGCCGTTCTGGGGTGGCGGCGTGCTGGAGTTCTTGGCGGTGAAGATACATACCTGTCGCGCTCCTCGATTGGGATGGATGCACTCTCGTGCGGGAGTCCCCTCGCAAGCGACGCTACGCGCGCCCCTGGACCTGCGCTGAGTGGCGAGTTGCCACCCGCATCTAGCAGGCGCGGCGGGCGCGCTTGGGCGGGGGAAGCCGATGCGACCGGGCGGATTAGCGCGTGAGCCAAATCATCGGCTATCATCGTGACTCGCGTTCGCCGCAGGTTTGGCGGACCGCTAGGGCCCCGTTGTGTAGCGGCCTAGCACGCCGCCCTCTCAAGGCGGTAGCGCGGGTTCGAATCCCGTCGGGGCTACGAAGAGACTCCTCATCATGTGATGGGGAGTCTTGTTCGTTGTGAGGCACACTCACACTGTGGTGGCGCGTGCCGAGCCCCGTGCGACGGCGTCACGCGACAGGAGGCGGCAGGGCGATGGCCTTGGGTGAGTATTTTCCCACCACGCTCGCGGCCGCGCGTCAGGGCGTCACCTGGGCCTGGGAATCGATCTACCGCGACCTTTATGGTCCCCTTCATGGCTATGCGCGCGGATCTGGGCCACGTGACCAAACCGAAGACCTCGTCTCCGAGACGTTCTTGAACATCGCACGAGACATCCACCGGTTCGACGGCGACGAGGATCGGTTCCGTGCCTGGGCGTTCACTATTGCGCGACGCCGGATCCAGGACGCCTGGCGCGCGCACGGGCGGGTGGTACTGGTGGCGGAGGGCGTCGATATCGCCGCGATCTCCGACGAACGTTATTTGGGGGACGTCGAGTCCGAGGCGCTGAGCGACCTGTCCATGATGGAGTTGCGCGCGGTGATTCGCGTGCTCACCGCGAGCCAGCGAGATGTGCTGATGCTCCGCGTCGTGGCCGATATGTCCGTCAAGGACACAGCCGAGGTACTCCAGAAGTCGGAGGGCGCGGTTCGCGTGCTCCAGAACCGCGCGGTGCGCGCGCTGCGTGATGCCCTCGGGCGCGGCGAACCTGATGGAACCAAGGAAGTCTCGCACGATGGCGCGTAACCTAACCGGCTCGCCAAGCGATGACCAGGGTGAGATGACTTCTGACGACGAGTTCACCGAGCGCGACCTGGATGCGCTGTTCTCGGGCCGCGCGGTGCGCGACCCGCGACTGGGGGACCTCGCTGCGGCGGTGGCCGTGCTGCGGTCCACGTCCACAGCTGAGCCATCACAGGGCGCGGTGGCTGAGATGGCGCTCGCGATGTCCCGTGCGGCTGCTGCGAGCGTGACCGTGCCGGCACCACGTCGGGCCCCTCGGCGTGCCCCAGCGCTGTCCCGCAGGCTGGCCGCTGTCGCCGCAGCGGTCGGTGTGTTCGGCATCGGTGTCGCGGGCGCTGCGGCCGCAGACGGCGCAGCCCCGGGCGACCGACTCTACGGTCTTGACCGCGCTCTTGAGAGGATAGGGATCAACGATGGCGGAGCGCAGGAGCGCTTGGCAGAGGTGAGGTCACTCGTCGATCGCGGCGACGTCGACGCGGCTCTGGCCCACGCCGAAGAGGCCACGCAGGACATGGATCCGGACGCGACGCAAAGCCTGCGGACCGCGGCAGGCGCCATCGCATCGGCCGGGTCCGCACGCTCGAGCGACGTGCGCGAGCAGGTGGCGGCAATGCTGATGTGGATGGTCGACACCGATCTCGAAGGCCGGGAGTTCGGGCACGGAGTGGCCGAACGCGCGCGGGCGATCGGCGCTGGGCCCGGACGGCCCGACAACGCGGGACCCTCTACGGACACGGCAAGGCCTGCGACTGGCGGGAGGCCCGAGCATGCGGGACCACCGGCGGATGAGGTCAAGCGTGACAAGGCCGTTGTTCCCGCGGACAAGGGCACGCCCAAGACGGTCGGGCCCGTTCTCGACAAGGGCAAGTCCGAGAAGGTTGTGGTTCCTGCGGAGAAGGGCAAGCCCGATAAGGTCGGGCCCGCTGTCGACAACGCCAAGTCGGATCCCTCGGTCAAGCCCGAAAAGTCGGGACCCGCCGCGGACAAGGGTAAGCCCGAAGGCACAGGCCCTCCTGCTGACAAAGGCAAGCCCGAGAACCCGGGCGAACAGCGCGGCGGCCCAAGCGCGGGCCGGCCTTAACGGTCACGCCGTTCGGTGCCGCCCGGACGCGGCGACGGAAAGAGCGTCGACGTCGTCAACGGTGGCGAGGCGTGAGCGCCACTCGGCCACCAACTGCGGTGGAGGAGTGCCGCACGCCGGGTCTAGCGCGGGCCGGCGAGGACGTCGCGCGGCGATCATCGAATAGGCACCGTCGCGCAACACGCGCGGTACGGCGCGGATTCCCACGGCGGCACGCCACGGCCAGCCCAGGCGAGCCAGGACGGTGGCGACCGCATCGGAACGCAACCGCGCGCCGTCTGCAGTAGCGACCACGATTGTCGACGCCGCCACCTCGGCGGGCAGCCCGATCGCGCTCAGCGCCGCGCGTCCCACGGGCCCGTCGCTTCCGGCGATGAGGAACCGACGCTCACGATCGTGGCGGATCAGCCACGCGACAAAGCCGTTGCACAGCCCGCAGTCGCCGTCGAAAACGACGATCGCGTGAGGCTTGTCGGTCATGCCGCCAGGGTAGGTCAGTTGCGGAAGCTCCCGGGGCTAGTTCGCCGCGATGTCTTCCTGGCCCTGCCTGGACATCAGTGCCGCGAGTTGTTCGCCCCAGCGCACGGCTTTCTCTTCTTGGCCACCGATTAGGAGCGCACCTGGCTCTGCGGAGCCGGTGACCAGCGCCACCGTGAACGTGCGCGGCTCGGCGATGGGGGTGTGGCCCAGCGCTACCAAACGGCTGAGGATCGCGCGAGCGGCGCCGTGGCCCAGGGGGCCGCGAATGCCCGTCTCGAATGCGGCACAGTGACGATCGGCCTCGGGCAGGGCCTCAAGCCAGTCCCGGAGCGACGGGTGGTCGATGTCCGCGTGAAGGCCAGGCTTGCCGTAGACCTTGGAGGTAGCGGAGGTGCGCGAGGCGTTGGTCGGCAGGTTCATCGCGTGCACGGGGGATCCGATGACCAGGAGCTTGGCTCGCGCGATAACGGCGGGGGTGGCTTTGTCGGTGGTGAGGGCCACGGCACCGTTTCCGAGTCCGCGTGCGATGGCCTGCGCGATGGCGGCGGTGTTACCCCACAGCGACTCATATATGACGACGTTGTCCATGCTCTAGGTTTACGCCTGTGAGGCGGGTCTTGTCACGGACCTAGGTCCCGTGGGGGCGAGTCCTTCCGGAGGGTGTCCGGATGATTCGCACCGCCCGACTGGATCAGGTCGCGTTTCTCAGGGTCCAGACTCGGCGACGACGGGTCAGTGATCGGTGCGACGAAGCACGTCGCTGAGCTGGCGCGCGGCCTCCATGACGGCCGAGGCGTGGGCCGCGCCCGGGCGCACGGTGAGCCTCTCGATCGGGCCGGAGATCGACACGGCGGCGATGACCGTGCCGGCCGTCCCCCACACGGGCGCCGAGACGGACGAGACCCCCGCCTCGCGCTCTCCGGCGCTCTCGGCGTGGCCGGCCGCACGGACCTCGGCGAGGTCCGCAGCCGTGAAGTTCGCGTGTGCCAAGGCCTGGTGGATACGGGACGGCTCTTCCCACGCAAGCAGCACCTTCGCGGCGGAGCCGGCGCTCATGGTCATGGTGGTGCCCACCGGGATGGAGTCGCGCAGGCCCACCGGGCGGTCGACGGCCGCGATGCAGATGCGCTGGTCGCCGTGAGGGCGGTAGAGCTGGCTGGACTCGCCGGTACGGTCGCGCAGGGTGGTGAGGACGGGGAGCGCCGCCGAGACCAGGCGGTCCTCGCCCACCGTGGCGGCGAGCTCGGAGAAGCGCCGGCCCAGGATGAATGCCCCGCTCGCGTCGCGGCCCACCAGGTGGTGGTGCTCGAGGGCGAGGGCGAGCCGGTGCACGGTGGGGCGGGCGAGGTGGGTGGTGGTGACAAGCTCGGCGAGAGTGGCGGGTCCCTGCTCGAGCGCCCCGAGAATTGCCGCCGTCTTGTCAACGACGCCGACGCCGCTATGCTTGTCCATAGAGCGATACTAGCGTCTCAAAATGTGAGATGTCGAGCACGGAGGTTGAGATGGGCACAACACTGGCAGAGAAGCTGTGGGCCGACCACCTGGTCCGTAAGGGTGAGGACGGCGCGCCCGACCTCATCTACATCGACCTGCACATGTGTCACGAGGTCACGAGCCCGCAAGCCTTCGAGGGCTTGCGTCTCGCGGGCCGCGAGGTGCGCAGGCCAGACCTGACCATCGCGACCGAGGATCACAACACCCCCACGCTCGACATCGACAAGCCGATTGCGGACCTCACCAGCCGCACGCAGGTCGACACGCTGCGCAACAACGCGCGTGAGTTCGGCGTGCGCATCCACTCGCTCGGAGACGCCGACCAGGGCATTGTTCACGTCGTGGGCCCGCAACTGGGGCTGACGATGCCCGGCATGACCGTGGTCTGCGGAGACTCGCACACCTCGACGCACGGCGCGTTCGGCGCGCTGGCCTTCGGCATCGGCACCTCCGAGGTCGAGCACGTGCTCGCCACGCAGACGCTGCCGCTCAAGGAGTTCAAGACCATGGCGATCAACGTCGATGGTTCGCTGCCGGAGGGCACCACCGCGAAGGACATCATCCTCGCCGTGATCGCCAAGATCGGCACCGGCGGCGGTCAGGGCTACGTGCTCGAGTACCGCGGCGAGGCCATCCGGTCGCTGTCGATGGAGGCGCGGATGACCATCTGCAACATGTCCATCGAGGCCGGCGCCCGCGCGGGCCTGATCGCCCCCGACGACACCACCTTCGAATACGTCAAGGGCCGCCCGCACGCCCCCGAAGGCGCGGACTGGGACGAGGCCGTCGCGTACTGGCGCACGCTCACCACCGACGCCGACGCCACCTTCGACACCGAGGTCAACCTCGACGCGAGCGAGCTCGAGCCCTTCGTGACCTGGGGCACCAACCCCGGCCAGGGACTGCCGCTCAGCGCCTCGATCCCTAACCCTGAGGAGATCGCGGATGCCGACGAGCGCGAGGCCGCCGCCAACGCGCTGGTCTACATGGGCCTCGAGCCCGGTCAGCCGCTGCGCGGGCTCGCGATCGACACCGTCTTCCTCGGTTCGTGCACCAACGGCCGCATCGAGGACTTGCGCGCCGCCGCCGCGATCATCCAGGGTCGCGTCAAGGCGCCGAACACCCGCATGCTCGTAGTGCCCGGCTCGGCGCGCGTGCGCCTGCAGGCCGAGCAGGAGGGCTTGGACCAGGTGTTCAAGGACTTCGGCGCCGAGTGGCGCAATGCCGGTTGCTCGATGTGCTTGGGGATGAACCCGGACCAGC
Organism: Demequina sp.; assembly: GCA_046295115.1. GTDB lineage: Bacteria > Actinomycetota > Actinomycetes > Actinomycetales > Demequinaceae > Demequina. The sequence continues at coordinate 6,544 of JBKBNW010000044.1, read as the reverse complement.
TCAAGCCCAAGGAGCGCAGCGCCTCCACCTCGAACCGCAACTTCGAGGGACGCCAGGGCAAGGGCGGGCGTACTCACCTGGTGAGCCCGCTCGTCGCCGCCGCGACCGCGATTCGCGGCACGCTGTCCAGCCCCGCCGACCTCGAGGATGCCGACGTGCTCGTCGGCGCCTCCGCCTAAAGGAGAGACGCCATGGAGAAGATCACCACCCACACCGGCATCGGCGTCCCGCTGCGTCGGTCGAATGTCGACACCGACCAGATCATCCCCGCCGTCTACCTCAAGCGCGTGACCCGCACGGGCTTCGAGGATGCGCTGTTCGCGGCGTGGCGCGGGGACGAGTCGTTCGTCCTCAACCACGAGGCGTATAAGCAGGGCTCCGTGCTTGTCGTGGGCCCCGACTTTGGCACCGGCTCGTCCCGTGAGCACGCTGTGTGGGCGCTCAAGGACTACGGCTTCAAGGTCGTCCTCGCGCCGCGCTTCGCGGACATCTTCCGCGGCAACTCGGGCAAGCAGGGTCTCGTCACCGGCATCGTGACTCAAGAGAACATTGAACTGATCTGGAAGCTGCTCGAGGCAGAGCCCGGCAAGCAGATCACTGTGTCCCTCGAGGACCGCACCGTCACGTGCGGCGAGGTCACGGTGCCTTTCGAGATCGACGACTACGTGCGCTGGCGCCTGCTCGAGGGGCTCGACGACATCAGCCTGACTCTGCAGCACGAGGAAGAGATCACGGCTTTCGAGTCGTCTCGTGCGCGGTGGCGCCCCAAGACGCTGCCCGCCAAGACCGAGCCGACCTTCCACGTGGAGGCGGCGCGTCCGGTCGACGCCTGACAGAAGCAAGACTGGTGCGATCGCGCTGAGGCAAGCGACCGCATCGGCCGCGTGCCATCCCCAAAGCAGGAACCTCAGTACTCCTTCGCGTGGCCCGGCCGCTCCTGTAGGAACGTCAGGACTCAATCGAGTTGCCCGCTGCGATCGTTCGGAGCTTTCGGTCGCCACGTGATCTGTTACGTGGTGCTGGGGACCCATGAGTCCTGACGTTCCTACAGGGAGCGCGCCGCGCCCAGAATGAGTCCTGGTGCTCCTAGGACGCGTGGAGAGCGCCGAGGTCGGGGCGAAACGCCACGCACACAGCCGGATCGGCGCTGGGCATGGGATGCTCTACCCCATGACTTCTCAAGCCCCGGTTGAGAGCACGCCCCTGCGCGCCGATGCGCTGACTGCCGGTCGCATCGCCGCCGCTACCTTGGTGTGTGGCGCCGCGATCCTGCTGTTCGCCGTCCACGAGCGCCCGCTCGGCTACGTGCCGCTCGTCGCGGGCGTGCTGCTCGCGTTCTTCATCGACCGCAGCCTCGCTAAGGACCTGAGCCTGATCGCGATCGGCCAGCTGATCATCTCCGCGATCTCGCTCGAGGCCGACCTGTCCGATGCCGGGATCACGCGCTTTGCCATCGCGCTGTCGCTGGCCGTACTCGTGCCGTGGGCGCTCGCGAGGTATTGGCTGAAGCACGACGCGGTGAAGTTCCCCGTCAATACTGGCGTGCGCTGGACCAAGGCCCAGTGGTGGTACCTGGGGTTCGTCATCCTCGCCGGCTACCTGATCCTGCCGTTCTACTTCATCGGCTCCGGCGCATACATGAACTGGCCCGAGATCACGGGAGGGGACGAGATCGCCCGCCTGTTCGTGGGCGTCAACGCGGTGGGCATCTGGGACGAGTTGTTCTTCATCTGCACCGTGTTCGCGCTGCTGCGACGCCACTTCCCGATGTGGCTCGCGAACATCCTGCAGACCCTGGTGTTCGTGTCGTTCCTCTGGGAGCTCGGCTACCGCGAGTGGGGCCCGCTGCTCACCATCCCGTTCGCGCTCATCCAGGCGTGGATCTTCTCGAAGTACAAGTCGCTGCCGTACGTCATCACGGTGCACCTGCTGTTCGACGCGGTGGTGTTCGCGGTGCTCGTCCACGCGCACCATCCGGACCTGTTCAACGTCTTCATCACGGTGCCGGGGCGCTAGCCGCACGCCTTACCCCCTCAACCAGGCCCGCGTCCCGAACGAGCCCAGCGACGGCGCGACCGCCTGGGCGGCCCACGCGATGTCCTCGGCGAGCCGCGCATCGGCCGCACCCAAGGACGCCACGCGCCATGTCAGCGCGCCGTGGAAGAAGTCGCCCGCGCCGAGGGTATCAACGACCGTGACGGGCGGCACCGCCACCGCGCCCGACGCCCCGGGCGTGCGCCACAGCACCTCTTCCGCGCCGCGCGTGATGACGGCGCGCTCGATCCCGAGCCCGCCGAGCCACGCGAACACATCCTCTGGGTCGCGCGAGCCTTCGGGCGTCGCGAGATCGGCCGATGCGACCACCAGGTCCACCTCGCGCGCCACCTGAGCGGTGTGCGGCTTGAGGCTCCCGGCGTCCATCAGCACGGGTATGCCCGATGCGCGTGCGGCCTTAGCGGCCGCGATCGCCGTGGTCGGGTGGTAGCCATCCACCAGGATCGCGCCCACGCCGTCGAGCGGCGGGATGGTGCGGGCCGGGGAGTCGAGCCCGATCGCTCCTGACGACGGCGAGACCACAGCGCGCTCACCTGTGGTGCGAGTGACCATGATCGAGGCGGTCACGGGTGGGTCGGTGTTGTCGTCCACGGCCGCCACCAGCGTCACCCCGCACCCGCTCAGGTCTTCGCGGATCACATCGCTGAGGGCGTGGCGGGGGAGCGTCGTGACGAGCGTGGGGGAGCCGCCCAGGTGCGCGAAGGCCACCGCCGCGTTGGTGGCCGGGCCTCCCGCCGCGAGCAGCAGCTGGTGCGCCGCCACCTTCTCATTCGCGCCCGGCACGCGGTCTACCGACTGGATGACGTCGAGGGTGCACAGCCCCACGAATACGGCGCGGGGTGCGGAGGTGGCCACGGCGCCATCGTGCCACCGGAGGAGCACAGATTCTTCCTACCACGCGCACTGCGCGCCCGAAGTGTGAACAGAACCTTCCTACGGGGGAGGAGGGGAGCGGAGGCGGGCGCGCCGATGCGACAGCGACGCGCGCATACCTGCGATGGGGGAAGATGGGGACCATGACCGACTCCATTCGCGTGCACGGCGGCGAGCCCCTTCGTGGTGAGATCACGGTGCGCGGCGCCAAGAACTTCGTCTCGAAGGCCATGGTCGCCGCGCTGCTCGGCTCCACCCCGTCCACCCTGCGCAACGTGCCGAACATCCGCGACGTGAAGGTCGTCTCCGAGTTGCTGCGGCTGCACGGCGCGGGCGTCGACTACAACGTCGAGTCCGGCGAGATCGTCCTGGACACGACGTCACTGCAGTTCGCCGATGCGCTGCAGATCGCCACGCACGCCGGCTCGTCCCGCATCCCGATCCTGCTGTGCGGCCCGCTGCTGCACCGGCTCGGCGAGGCCGTGATCCCGGACCTCGGCGGCTGCAGGATCGGGGATAGGCCCATCAACTTCCACCTCGAGATCCTCGAGAAGTTCGGAGCGCAGGTCGAGCAGGCCGGCGACGGCCTGCACCTGACCGCGCCGAACGGGCTCAGGGGGATCGCGCACACGCTGACGTACCCGTCCGTGGGGGCCACCGAGCAGCTGCTGCTCACCGCGGTGCTCGCCAAGGGCATCACTACCCTCGACAACGCCGCCGTCGAGCCGGAGATCAAGGACCTCATCGACACCTTGCAGAAGATGGGCGCGATCATCTCGGTGGACACCGATCGGTCGATCACCATCGAGGGCGTCAAAGAGCTGCGAGGCTACGACCACAAGGCGCTCGCGGATCGAATCGAGGTCGGATCGTGGGCCTCGGCCGCGCTCGCGACCGGCGGCGACATCACGATCCGCGGAGCGCAGCAGCGCACCATGGGCATGTTCCTCAACGTGTTCCGCAAGGTGGGCGGCGAGTTCGACGTGCAGCAGGACGGCATTCGGTTCTGGCACCCGGGGCGCGACCTCAACGCGATCGCTTTGCAGACGGACGTCCACCCCGGCTTCATGACCGACTGGCAGCAGCCCTTGGTCGTGGCGCTCACACAGGCCAAGGGCCTGTCGATCGTTCACGAGACGGTGTACGAGAACCGGTTCGGGTTCACGGAGGCGCTGATCGCCATGGGTGCGCAGGTGCAGCTGTACCGAGAGTGCCTGGGCGACAAGAAGTGCCGGTTTGGCCAGCGCAACTTCCAGCACAGCGCGGTGATTTCGGGTCCCACGCCGCTCACGGCCGCGGACATCGAAGTGCCCGACCTGCGCGGGGGCTTCTCCCACCTGATCGCCGCCCTCGCGGCGGAGGGCACCTCAACGGTGTCCGGCATCGGCATCATTGACCGCGGGTACGAGGCGTTCCGCGACAAGCTGTCGGCGCTCGGCGCGGCGGTCGAGTAGCCCGTGGCTCCCAAGATCCCCGCCGGCTTTCACGCCGTGGCAGCGCTCGTCAAGCCGGTGCTGTTGGCGACCACCCGGAGGCTGTGGTCCGGCCAGGAGCACTTGCCCCACGACCAGGGCTTCATCGCGGTCTCGAACCACGTCACGTACGCGGACCCCTTCACGGTCGCGCACTACGTGTACGACCAGGGCTTCGCGCCTCACTTCCTTGCCAAGGCCTCGCTGTTCGAGATCCCCTTGGCGGGACGGTTCATGGCCAGCCTCGATCACGTGCCGGTGCATCGCGGCAGCGCGCAGGCCCGGGAGGCCGTCGAGGCGGCGGTCCGGTTGCTGGAGCGCGGTGACGCCATCGTGGTGTTCCCCGAGGGCACCTTGACCCGCGACCCGGACCTGTGGCCCATGCTCGCGCGCACCGGCGCCGCCCGGATGGCGCTCGCGCACGACGTGCCGGTGATTCCCATCGCGCAGTGGGGCGCGCACGACCTGCTCCCGCAGTACTCCAAGCGTCCACGGCCATTCCCGCGCAAGACGGTCACGGTGCAGGCCGGCCCGCCGATCAACCTCGACGAGTTCCGCGGGCGTGCGCTTGAGATCGACGTGCTGCGCGCAGCGACCGACCGCATCATGGCTACGCTGACTTCCATGCTCGAGGAGATTCGTGGTGAGGCGGCGCCGGTGACGCCCTGGGACATGCGACGCGAAGGCGGTGGCCGTTGACCCGCGCCGCTGTACTGGGGGCGGGCGCCTGGGGCACCACATTCGCGGCCGTGTTGGCCGATGCGGGCACCGAGGTGACCCTGTGGGGCCGTGACGCCGACGTCGCCGAGCAGATCAACACCGAACGCCGCAACGAGCGGTTCCTTCCCGGCATGGACCTACCCGAGGGGATCGTGGCGACGGCCGACGCGCGTGAAGCCCTCGTCGGCGCCGACATCGTGGCGGTGGCGTTGCCCGCGCAGCTCGTGCGCGGCATTATCGGCGACCTCGCCGATGCGGTACCGGCCGATGCGGTCGTTGCCTCCCTCATGAAGGGCATCGAGGTAGGCACGCACGCGCGTATGAGCGACGTGCTGCGCGAGGTGTGGGGCCTGCCCGCCGAGCGCACCCTGGTGGTGTCCGGACCCAATCTGGCGCGCGAGATCGCGGTCAAGCAGCCGACCGCGACGGTAGTCGCGGGCACGGACGCCTCCGCGGCGGAGATGCTCGCGACCGCAACTGCATCGAGTTACTTTCGCCCCTATACCAATCCCGACGTGGTGGGGGTCGAGCTCTGCGGGGCGTTCAAGAACGTCATCGCCGTCGGCGTGGGCGTGACCGACGGGCTGGGATTCGGTCACAACACGACGGCCACTGTCATCACGCGCGGTCTGGCCGAGATCACGCGGCTCGGGGTCGCTCTCGGCGCGCACCCGGACACGTTCTCCGGGCTCGCGGGCATGGGGGACCTCATCGCGACGTGCGCCTCGCCGCTGTCGCGCAATCACACCCTCGGCGCGCACATCGGGCGGGGCCTGACGCTGAGCCAGGCCATCGAACGCACCGGCGGCACGGCCGAGGGGGTGCAGACCTCGCTGTCCATTCAGGAGCTCGCGCGCGCCCACGGCGTCGACGTGCCCATCTGCACCGCAGTGGTCGACATGCTGCACCACCAGCAGCCCATCGCGGAGGTGCTCACCTCGCTGCTATCCCGGCCACGCAAGGCGGAGCTGAGTTAGCGTGAGCGGGGCGTCGCGACCCACGGTCGCCATCCTGTTTGGCGGGCGGTCCTCGGAGCACGAAGTGTCGTGCGCGACGGCGGGCGGAGTTCTCGACGCGATCGACCGCGACCGCTGGAACGTCGTGGCCATCGGGATCACCCTGGACGGGCGGTGGGTGCCGGCCTCGGACGACCCGCGCGACTGGCGGATCCGGGACGGGCGGCTGCCGAGCATTCCTCACGACGACCGCACCGTGCTGCCGCCCCGCGACGCCGCCGAGCGGACGTGGCGGGTGCTCGGACCCGACGGAACCGCGACGGCCTTCGCGGACGTCGACGTGGTGTTGCCCCTGCTGCACGGCCCGTTCGGTGAGGACGGCACCATCCAGGGAGCGCTCGAACTCATCGACGTGCGGTATGTGGGGTCGGGCGTGCTGGCCTCCGCCGTGGGCATGGACAAGGCGTA
>JBKBNW010000043.1:13250-13553 GCA_046295115.1 Demequina sp. | reverse complement strand
GGCCCGGCACCCCGGTAGGTTGTCCCCATGCTGCTCTCCGACCGCGACATCCGCGCCCAGATCGACTCCGGGCGAGTCGTCCTCGATCCCTACGAGTCGGGAATGATCCAGCCCTCGTCGATCGACGTGAGGCTCGACAAGTTCTTCCGAATCTTCGACAACCACAAGTACGCGGCGATCGACCCCTCAGTCGAGCAGCCAGAACTCACCAGGCTGATCGAGGTGGACGACGACCGCCCGTTCGTGCTTCACCCCGGCGAGTTCGTGCTGGGCTCGACCTACGAGTCGGTCACGCTGCCGGAC
>JBKBNW010000043.1:0-13240 GCA_046295115.1 Demequina sp. | reverse complement strand
GCTCTTGACGCACTCCACCGCCGGCTTCATCGACCCGGGCTTCGAGGGCAACGTCACGCTCGAGCTGTCCAACACCGCGACGCTGCCCATCAACCTGTGGCCCGGCATGAAGATCGGCCAGCTGTGCTTCTTCCAACTGTCCTCCGCCGCCGAGCACCCTTACGGCTCCGGCAAGTACGGCTCGCGCTACAGCGGCCAGCGCGGGCCCACCGCCTCTCGCAGCTTCCAGAACTTCCACCGCACCGAGATTTCGGCGCGCACCGAAGGGGGTGCGCGCGTCACCATCCTTGACAGTGTCACCATGACAGGCGATCCTTTCCGATAGAACACGCGCGATGCCATAGAGCCAGGCGGTTCGGTTTCACCGAAACCCCTGGGGGATCAATGCACGCCGTCGCACTCCGTTGGGGTCGCCGCCTCACGGCCACGCTCACTTTGGGACTGCTGGCCCTCGTCGCACCCGGCCCAGGAGCCCTTGCCGACGACGGCACTCCCGTCGAGTTCGTGGACTCCCGCCTCCAGGCCTGCGTGCGTGCCGCCCTCGGCACCGAGCCGGGCACGACGCCGACCCAGGCAGACCTGGCGGCGATCACCGCGCTGAAGTGCCCGGGCGGCCCGGGTCGCACCATCCTGTCGCTGTCCGGACTGGAGCACGCCACCGCGCTCAAGGATCTCGACCTCACCGGAGCACTCGCAGGCTCGGGCGTTGGCGGCACTCTTGCGGAACAGAACGCTGCCCGCCGCGTCGCGCTCGAGCCGCTGCGCGGGCTCGCGCACCTCGAGAGCCTGCGCATCGCGGGGAACGTCTATGCGCGCACCTTCGACCTGGGGGTGCTGGCCAGCCTTCCATCGCTCAAGATTTTCGAGACTGAAGGAGTGAGCGGCGGGGATCTCGCACCGTTTGCAGGGACTCCGCTCGAGACGCTTTTGATCGGTGACGGGGCCACGATCACCTCGGTCGCACCCCTGGCGTCTATGGCACAGCTCCGGACCCTCGAGATCCTCCGTCTGCGCACCCAGGACCTCAGCGCACTGGCGGAGATCAGCAACCTTGAGGCACTGGCGATCCCCGGGGCGACCGCCGTGACGCTCCCCGATCTATCGCGCGCTACCGGCTTGCAGTACGTCGATGTGAGCGGCGGTGAGTTCGCCGTCCTGGGTGGTTTCGCCGGGACCGACCTTCGCTACCTCGACATCTCCGGCACCTGGGTCGACTCACTCGACTCCGTCACGCAGGCCCATCACCTCACGGAGTTGCACGCTGAGGATGCCGAACTCACCGACCTCACGCCGCTCAGCGGGAAAGTGTTCCTCGAAGAGTTGTCACTGCGGTACAACGGCGTCGCGGATGCCTCGCCTCTCGCCAACCTCCCGCGTCTACGCGCTCTCGACCTTCGCTTCAATCGCATCTCCAATGTCACGCCGCTCGCCACGTTGACGCAACTGGAGCAACTGCAGATCGACGAGAACCGGGTTCTTGACATCTCCCCTCTCCGGGCCGCTCCGGCGCTGCGCGACTGGAGCGCACTCGGTCAAAGGATCGACCGGGTGTACGACGCATGCGTGGTCACGCCTCTGGACCGCGTAGTCGACCTCGACGGCTCCCCCGTCCGACTCTTCCCCACACGCGGTGCGGGCACACCGACCGAACACCTTTTCCCCTCGGCGGGCTACGGTCGCCTCGAAGCCACATCCGCCACCCACCCGTTTAGCGTTCGCGGGACGCTGCGGGTCTTGGGGCACGTGTCGACATGCGAGTGGCCAGCCGCGTGGTTGCCGCGAGCGCACTTCCCCGCATCTGTCACCGTCGGCGTGGCGTCGAGGGTCACCTTCGATCCCACCGACGTGGTGCCCGCCCCCCAGCCAGAGGTCAGCTGGATCGATGTCGCAACTGGGGACCACGTGGGCTTTGGCAACCCGTTCACCCCGAGTGAAACGTTGGCTGGCAAGACCGTGCGCCCTGAGGTGTCGTTCTACCTTTATGGCGAAGGCATCACCCCCGCGACGGTGTCGGGACCCGGCCGCACGGTGATGGAAGTCTTCCCGGAGAAGCCGGGCTACAAGTTCCTCAGCCCCCTCATCGCGGGCACGAACGCAAGCCTCAACTACGTGGCCATGCCAACGGGCACCACGGAGAAGTGCACGTGGCTGCTGTCCGGCACGGTCGTGAGGACCTCCTCGTGCGACTATTCAGTGCCCTCCACCGCACGGGGAAAGAAACTCGAGGTGCGCGTCACCGTCACGGCGCCCCACCATCACCCCAAGACCTATACGGTCGCCGGTACGGTGCTGGGCAACTTCGGCGGTCTCACGACCCCCAGCGAGATCAACAAGGGCACCGCGACCTACACCGTCAATGTCGGAGCGGTGCTGACCGCGACCCCGGGCACCTTCAAGGTCGCGCCGGCGTCGACCACGTACCAGTGGCTGCGCAATGGATCGCCGATCGCGGGTGCCACCAGCAAGACGTACAAGGTCACGAAGGCCGACGCCGGGGCACGCATCGACGTGCGCTTCACTCACGAACGGTCCGGCTATCACTCTGTGACAACTCGCGCGATCGTGCAGATGACAGTGCGCAAGCTGTTTACGTCTTCCCCCACCCCGACGGTCACAGGCACTCCCACCGTGGGTCAGACCCTGACGGCCGGAGTAGGAACGTGGTCGCCGACCCCGGGAACGCTGACGTACCGGTGGTACCGAGACGGCACGGCCATCTCGAGTGCCACTAAGAAGACGTATGTGGCCACGTCCTCCGATGCTGGGCGAAAGATCACGGTGAAGGTCACTGCGACTCGCTCCGGCTACACGACTGCCACGAAGACGTCCTCGGCGGTCACCGTAGCCCGCAAGCTCACCGCGGCGACTCCCACCATCACGGGAACTGCGAAGGTCGGCAACACCCTCACCGTGAAGCGCGGCACGTGGGGTCCCGGGACCGTCTCCACCAAGGTCCAGTGGTACGTCGCGGGCAAGGCCGTCAGCGGCGCTACCGGCAGCACGTACAAGGTCAGGCCGACCGACGCGTACAAGAACGTCACCGTGAAGGTCACCGGCTCGCGCTCCGGCTACACCACGGCGAGCCGCACATCGGCCGCGAAGAAGCCGGTCGGCATCGCCTATGCGAACTGCACCGCGATGCGCGCGCACTATCCGCACGGGGTCGCCAAGTCGTCCACCGTGATTGACCGCATCAGCGGCAGGGCGGGTGGGCCCATCACTAGCAAGACGTTCGTGTCCTCCGCGCTCTACAACCTCAACGCCAAGTCCGACCGCGACAACGACGGCTGGGCCTGCGAGCCGTAGGGTTAAGGCCGCGAGGTATGCTGGCCGGACAACGACAGGGGAGCGCTTCCCGCAAGGGGCATGAGCGCTGAGAGTGCGGACCAGCCGCAGACCCTCGAACCTGATCCGGGTGATGCCGGCGTAGGGAGTCGAGACTCGTCCCCTCCTACTTGTGGGAGGTTCCACCCATGCGTGTTCATCGCGCCGTGGCCGCACTGGCGGTCGCCACCACCACCCTCGCCCTCTCGGCATGCTCGTCCGACGACGCGACCGCCGAGCCGACGCCACCGCCGAGTCCCAGCGTGAGCCCCACGGAGACCGCGAGCGCATCGCCCTCTCCCACCCCGGAGCGCTCCGAAGTCACGGTCGTCACGCACGACAGCTTCGCCGTCCCGGACGAGGTGCTGGCGGCGTTCGAGGACGAGACCGGAATCGAGGTCACCTTCGTCCAGCCCGGGGACTCGGGAGTGCTCGTCAACCAGCTGATCCTCACCAAGGACGCCCCACTGGGCGACGTGGTGTTCGGCATTGACAATACGTTCGCCTCGCGCGCGATCGACGAGGGCGTGTTTGCCGACTACGTCTCGCAGGCACCTGCCGCCGACGACGCGGCCGAGTACGCGATCCCCGACTCACAGGCACTCACCGCCATCGACTACTCCGACGTGTGCCTGAACTACGACATTGCGTGGTTCGAGCAGCGCGGCGGGCCGCTGCCCACGACACTTGGACACCTCGGCGATCCCGAGTGGGCCCAGGTGCTTTCCGTCACCAACCCCGCGACGTCCTCGCCAGGCCTCGCCTTCCTGCTCGCCACCATCTCCGAGTTCGGCGAGGACGGCTGGGAGGACTACTGGCGCGCACTCGCGGAGAACGAGGTGCGCGTGACGTCGTCCTGGTCGGACACGTACTTTGTGGACTTCTCGGCACCGAATTACGGCGGCGACTACCCGCTCGTGCTGAGTTACGCCTCCTCCCCGCCGTCCGAGGTGATCGACGGCGAGCCCACCACGGCGGCGCTGCTCGACACCTGCTTCCGCCAGGTGGAGTACGCAGGCGTGCTCGAGGGCGCGGAGAACCCCGAGGGCGGCCAGGCCGTCATCGACTGGATGCTCTCCGACGACTTCCAGGCATCCGTCCCCGAGAACATGTACGTCTATCCCGTGTCGACGCAGGTCGACGTGCCCGCCGAGTGGGCCGAGTTCGCGCCGCTGGCGGACGACCCCCACACCATGGACCCCGAGGTCATCTCGGCCAATAGGGACGCGTGGATCGACACGTGGACCCAGATCGTCCTCGACTAGCAGCAAGCCGGGGAACGCGATGAGGGCCACGCGGCTCCGCCACAACGCGCGTCTTCACCACTCCTTGTGGTGGTGGGCGCTCGCGTGCGTCCCTCTCGCGTTCCTCGGGCTGTTCTTCCTGTGGCCGCTCGCCGCCGTCATGGGTCGCGGGCTGCTGAACGGCGGCTTCGACCCCGCTGGACTCATTGGCGTGGTCACGTCCTCGCGGACGGCCGATGCGCTAGCGACCACGATCGGCCTCGCGGCCGCGGGCACCGTGGGCTCACTCGTGCTCGGCGTGCCCGCAGCGTACGCGCTGTACCGGTTGCGCTGGCGAGGGCAAAGGACCGTGCGCGCCATCGCCGCCGTGCCCTTCGTTCTCCCCACGGTCGTGGTGGCGGCGGCATTCACCGCGTTGTTGGGCCGCTCGGGGCCACTCGGCGGGCTCGGCCTCGACCAGTCGGCCGTTGCCATCGCTGTCGCGCTCGTGTTCTACAACGTCGCGGTGGTGATCCGGGTGGTCGGCGGCACCTGGGCGAGCCTCGATCCCTCGACGGCCGATGCTGCCCGTACCTTGGGCGCCGACCGGCGCCAAGCCTTCGCGCACGTCACGCTGCCGGCGCTCGCGCCGTCGATCGGATCAGCCGCAGCGGTGGTGTTCCTGTTCTGTGCGACGTCCTTTGGCGTGGTGCTGGTGCTGGGCGGCACGCGCGTGCGGACCATCGAGACCGAGATCTACCTGCAGGTGAATCAGTTCCTGGACCTGCGGGCCGCGGCCGTGCTGTCGCTGCTGCAGCTGGTGTTCGTCGCGCTCGCGCTGGGCGGGGCCGAGTGGGCGAGGCGCCGCCGCGAGCGCTCGCTGGGCACGCGACGGCTCGACGGCACTCGCCCGATGGTGGGCCGCGACCGGTGGGTCGTGGGCGGGATACTCGGCGTGCTGGCCGCGGTAGTCGCGACTCCCCTGTGGGCGCTGATCGAGCGGTCGCTGAGAACTCGGGACGGCTACGGCCTCGATCACTACACCGCGCTGCTGACCGAGTCCGGGCTGGGCGGCCTGCCCGTGCCCATGTGGCAGGCGGCGGTGAACTCACTCGCGGCGGCGAGCGTCGCCACCGCCATCGCGACCTCGCTAGGCCTCATCGTGGCCGCGCTGCTCACGCGCCGCACGGGGCGGTCGACCCTGCTCGATTCGATCGTGATGCTGCCGCTGGGCGTGAGCGCCGTGGTGGTGGGACTCGGCATGCTGCTCACTCTCAACCGCTCCGTCCTGGGGGTGGACCTGCGCGGGTCGTGGTGGCTCGTGCCGATCGCGCAGGCGGTCGTCGCGCTGCCCCTCGTGGCGCGCACCCTGGTGCCCGCGGCGAGGGGCATCCCGGCGCCCATGCGCTCGGCGGCAGCGGCGCTCGGGGCCTCCCCGTGGCGGGTGTGGCGCACGGTGGACTGGCCGCTGCTCAAGCGTCCGTTCGGTCTCGCGACCGGCTTCGGGTTCGCGATCGCGCTCGGGGAGTTCGGAGCCACGACGTTCGTGGCCCGTCCGGACCGCCCCACGTTGACGACCGCTATCTATCGCCTGCTGGGCCGCCCGGGTATCGAGAACATTGGCATGGCCTTCGCGGCCGCGGTGGTTCTCGCGGTGATGACCGCGGCAGTCATGATGGCGTCGGAAGGTCTCAGGACCCAGGTGGGAGCGGATCTGTGAACGGACTCGAGGTACGGGACGTGGCGGTGGTGTACCCGGGCCGCCCGCCGGTGGTGGCGGTGGACTCGGTGTCGCTCAAGGTGGACACCGGGGAGATCGTGGCGCTGCTCGGCCCGTCGGGCTGCGGAAAGTCGTCGCTGCTGGGTGCGATCGTCGGCACCGTGCCCCCCGCATCGGGCGCCGTGCTGTGGGATGGCCAGGACCTCACCCACGTGCCCGTGCATCGGCGCCACTTTGGAATGGTGTTCCAGGATGGCCAACTGTTCCCGCATCGGACCGTCGCGGGCAATGTCACCTTCGGGCTCGAGATGCAGCGCAAGCCAGCCCCCGAGCGCGACCGGAGAGTCGCCGAGCTGCTGGAACTCGTGGGGCTGACGGGCTACGAGGACCGACCCGTCACGGACTTGTCCGGCGGTCAGCGTCAACGTGTCGCGCTCGCGAGGTCGCTCGCCCCCCGCCCACGCTTGCTCGCGCTCGACGAGCCGTTGTCGTCGCTCGACGCGGACCTGCGTGCCCGCCTCGCCATCGAGGTGCGGGACATCTTGATCGCCGCCGGCACCACGGCGATCGTCGTGACGCATGATCCCCACGAGGCGTCGACCATGGCCCACCGCGTGGTGCGGATGGAGCACGCGCGGCTGCTGTAGCGGCGCGCCGGACTCAGTTGGTCCGTCCGGTGTGCTGCGGCAGGAGTTCAGCAGTCGCAGGCGATGCGCTGACCAGCGACAGCGGCTGGGGCCGCGAGCGGGTCAGGCGCGCGCGTCGCGTCCACGTCGACGCGGCGGCCCTCGACCTCGATCACGCGGTCGACGGGCAGCCCCTCCCGCGCCCAGTACTCGAAGCCGCCGATCATCTCCTTGACGGCGAAGCCGAGCTCGCTGACGATCAGGCCGGCGCGGGTCGCGCCGTTGCATGCCGGACCCCAGCAGTACACGACGACGTTGCTGTCGGGGGTCGCGACCTCGGGAATTCTGGCCGCGAGCTGCGCCTTGGGGATATGGAGGGCCCCGCGGGCGTGGCCCTGATCCCACGCGACCTGATCGCGCGTGTCCACCAACACCACAGATGTGTCGCCGGCCTCGATCGCCGCGTGCACGTCGGACGGGTCCGTCTCAAAGGCGAGCTTGGCGGCGAAGTGGGCTGCGGCGTCTTCGGGAGTGGTCATGATCGGGAGGTTACTCCCAGGCGCGACCGTCAGTCGAGGCTGCAGCGCCACCGGGGGCTCGTGCCACCCCGCGAGACTTGAGCGACACGCGCTCAACTTTGCGTGCCTCGGCTTGACACTGAGCGCTCGCTGTGGATACTTGAGCGTAGGCGGCTCAAGTTACGGGCCGGCAGACGTCGCGGCCCCAAGGCCGCAGAAGAAGGAGGACAGCAATGTCACGAGCAGTAGGCATCGACCTGGGAACCACCAACTCCGTGGTGACCGTCCTGGAGGGCGGCGAGCCCACCGTCATCGCAAACGCCGAGGGCGCCCGCACCACCCCGTCGGTGGTCGCGTTCTCGAAGACCGGCGAGGTGCTGGTGGGCGAGATCGCCAAGCGCCAGGCCGTCACCAACGTGGACCGCACCATCGCGTCCGTCAAGCGTCACATGGGCACCGACTGGAGCCACGAGATCGACGGCAAGCACTACAACGCGCAGGAGATCTCGGCGCGCATCCTCGGCAAGCTCAAGCGCGACGCCGAGGAGTACCTGGGCGAGAAGGTCACCGAGGCCGTCATCACCGTCCCCGCGTACTTCAACGACGCCGAGCGCCAGGCGACCAAGGACGCCGGCGAGATCGCGGGCCTCAAGGTCCAGCGCATCGTCAACGAGCCCACCGCCGCCGCGCTCGCCTACGGGCTCGACCGCGGCAAGGAAGACGAGCTGATCCTGGTCTTCGACCTGGGTGGCGGCACGTTCGACGTGTCCCTGCTTGAGGTTGGCAAGGACGAGGATGACTTCTCGACCATTCAGGTGCGCTCGACCGCCGGCGACAACCGCTTGGGCGGCGACGACTGGGACCAGCGCGTCGTCGACTTCCTCATCAAGGAGGTCAAGAACTCCGAAGGCATCGACCTGGCCAAGGACAAGTCCGCGGTGCAGCGTCTGCGCGAGGCCTCCGAGCAGGCCAAGAAGGAGCTGTCGAGCGCGACCAGCACCAACATCTCGCTGCAGTACCTCTCCATCGGCGAGAACGGCCCCGTCCACCTGGACACCCGCCTGACCCGCGCGCAGTTCCAGGAGATGACCAAGGACCTCATCGAGCGCACTAAGGCGCCTTTCAACCAGGTCATTAAGGATGCCGGCATCAAGTTGTCCGACATCGACCACGTGGTGCTGGTGGGTGGATCGACCCGCATGCCTGCGGTGACGGACGTCGTCAAGGAACTGACCGGCGGCCAGGAGCCCAACAAGGGCGTCAACCCCGATGAGGTCGTGGCCGTGGGTGCCGCGCTCCAGGCAGGCGTCATCTCCGGTGAGCGCAAGGATGTGCTGCTCATCGACGTCACCCCGCTGAGCCTCGGCATCGAGACCAAGGGCGGCGTGATGACCACGCTGATCGAGCGCAACACCGCGATCCCCACCAAGTCCTCCGAGGTCTTCTCGACCGCCGAGGACAACCAGCCCTCCGTGCTGGTGCAGGTGTACCAGGGCGAGCGCCAGTTCGCCCGTGACAACAAGATGCTCGGCACGTTCGAGCTGGGCGGCATCGCGCCGGCCCCGCGCGGCGTGCCGCAGATCGAGGTCACGTTCGACATCGACGCCAACGGCATTGTGCACGTGGGCGCCAAGGACCGCGGCACCGGCAAGGAGCAGTCGATCACGGTGACCGGCGGCTCGGCGCTGTCGAAGGAAGACATCGAGAAGATGGTCAAGGACGCCGAGGAGCACGCGGAGGAAGACAAGAAGCGCCGCGAAGACGCCGAGACCCGCAACAACGCCGAGACGTTCGCGTACTCGACCGAGAAGATCCTGTCCGAGAACGAGGACAAGGTCCCCGCGGAGACGGCCGATGAGGTCAAGGCAGCAATCGCGGACGTCAAGACCGCGCTCGAGGGTGACGACGTCGCCGACATCAAGGCCAAGCACGACACTCTCGTCGAGAAGGCGCAGAAGATCGGCGAGGCTGTCTACGCCGCGCAGCAGGCCGAGGGCTCCGCTGACGAGGGCGCGCCGGCTGGCGAGCCCGGCGAGTCCACGCCCGAGTCAGACGACGATGTCGTCGACGCCGAGATCGTCGACGACGAGGACGACAAGAAGTAGCACCGCTCAGCGGCGGGTGCGGGGCCTAAGTCCTCGCACCCGCCGCCGCGGCCGCTTACGGAGGCTCACATGACTGACAACAACCAGACGCCCGACGACAACCCCCAGCCCGAGCAGGGCGACGACCGCGATCCCCTCGCCGATGCGGAGCGAATCGTCAACGAGGCAGCCGCCAGCATGGGCGCCGGCGAGTACGGCGACGCCGAGGCGGACGAGCAGGGGGCGGCCGATGCGATCGACCGCGCCCAGCAGATGGCCGCCGAGCACCTCGCCGACCTGCAACGCCTGCAGGCTGAGTACGTCAACTACCGCAAGCGGGTGGACCGCGACCGTGAGGCGGCCGGTGACGTCGCGGTCTCGAAGATGGTCGAGGCACTGATACCGGCGCTCGACGACATCGCCGGGGCTCGCGAGCACGGCGACCTCGAGGATGGCCCGTTCAAGGCCATCGCCGCCAAGCTTGAGGAGGCGCTCGGACGGTTTGGCTGGTCCTCCTTTGGCGCGGTGGGCGAGGAGTTCAACCCCCAGTTCCACGAGGCACTCATGTCGCAGCCGTCCGCCGACGTGGAGGTCCCCACCATCCAACACGTGGCCCAGCCGGGCCACCTGCTAGGCGACCGGGTCGTGCGTGCAGCGCGCGTCATCGTGTCGCAGCCCGAGTAACCCACCACCGAGAGTCGAGAGGAGGCGCGCAGTGACGAGTCAGGACTGGTTCAGCAAGGACTTCTATGCGGCGCTGGGCGTCTCCAAGGACGCCAGCCCCGAAGAGATCAAGAAGGCGTATCGCAGGCTCGCTCGCGACCTGCACCCCGACCGCCACCCCGACAAGGCGTCGGAGAACCGCTTCAAGGAGGTCGGCGAGGCCTACAGCGTGCTGTCCGACCCCAAGCAGCGCCAGCAGTACGACGCGGTACGCGCGATGGGCGGCGGCGGGCCGCGGTTCCAGGCCGGCGGGCCCGGCGGGGCCGGCTTCGAAGACGTCTTCTCCGGGATGTTCGGAGGGGGTGCCGGCAACGCGGGCGGACCCCAGTACCGCGCGCAGGGCTTCGAGGACATGCTCGGCAACCTCTTTGGCGGAGGCTTCCAGCGAGGGCCCGTGAAGGGCACCGACATCGCCGCTACGACAGAGGTGACGTTCCGTCAGGCCGCTGAGGGCGAGACGATCACGCTGCGCACCACCACCGGCGACATCACCACGCGGATCCCCGTCGGGGTACGCGATGGGCAGAAGATCCGGCTGCGCGGCAAGGGACGCCCGGGCCAGGCCGGCGGGCCCGCCGGCGACCTGCTGCTCACGGTGCGCGTCGCCAAGCACCCGGTGTTCTCTGCCGAGGGCCGCGACCTACGTGTCAAGGTGCCCATCACCTACGACGAGGCTGTGCTCGGCGCGACGGTAGAGGTACCCACCCTCGACGGCGCCCGAGTCAAGGTGAAGATCCCCGCCGGCACCCCCAGCGGCAAGACGCTGCGCGTTAAGGGTCGCGGGCTCCAAGCCAAGGATGGGGTGGGCGACCTGCTCGCCAGCGTCGAGGTGGCTGTGCCGAGCCGGCTGACGCGCAAAGCCAAGGAGGTCCTGCAGGCATTCGCTCTCGAAACCGCCGCGGACGACCCGCGCAAGGACCTCTACCGGGACGCGGCCAAGTAGCCCGGCCGATGCGCGCATCGGCGATAGATTGAACGCACCGCAGGTGCGGCCAAGGAAGGAGGCACCGTGGACAGGCCAGACGTCGACGAGCCCGTCTTCCTGATCTCCGCTGCCGCGGAACTCGCCGGTATGCACGCGCAGACCCTGCGCCAGTACGACCGCCTCGGACTCGTGATCCCACGGCGGCGCCCCGGTGGCGGGCGGCGGTATTCACTGCGTGACGTGGCCACGCTGCGCCAGATTCAGCGCATGAGCCAGGACGAAGGCATCAACCTCGCCGGCGTCAAGCGGATCCTCTCCCTACAGAAGCGGGTCGATCTGCTCGAGGTCGAGGTCGAGAAACTACGCCCGCGCGCTGACACGGGCTCACGCGTGTTCACGACCGGCCCCACGGGCTCCGTGGTGATCGTCGAGCGGGGAAGGCGTGCGCGCCGCGACGAGGGCCGCTCGCTTGTGGTGTGGCGTTCCGCGAGCCGGGATGGCGGGGCCTGAATGACGCACCGGGCCTTATGTCCACCACCGACGAACAAGGTCTGGCACCGCCCTCAGCACGGTGCCAGACCCTAGTCCGGGCTCCTGGGGTCTACCGCTGCAGCGACTCCAACAGATCGCACGCATATGCGTGGGTTCCGGGTAGAGGTTCGATCCACACGCGTGGCGGCTGCCGCATCAAGCTGTCGACCTTCATGGTGGTGGCCCGGTCCGCCAGGTGCTCCCGCAAGGACGCGAGCCCCATGCCGAGCGACTCGCCGCGTGCCACGAGAACTGCGTAAAGACCGTCACCCAGGCGCGCCATGGGGTGTCCGTCACCGTAAGCGGCTCGTAGTGCGGCCCCCGTCGCGGCGTTGCGCGCCATGCGCTGCCACGGATCTGCGCTCTCCACGGACACGTCGACCATCACCAGGGCGTAACTCTCGCCCACGGACTGCGCAAGGCGCGCCGCGGCCCCGTACACCTCGGTGAGGCGCTGAGAGAGGTATTCGGCGGTGCCAAGGCCGGACTCGGCGTCGGTCATCGTTGGCGCATCCATGGTGGGGATGGTCCCCGCCGTCCAGCCCTCACACAAAGAGCGAATGGAACGGATGGGCGCGGACTCGAATCCCGCCGCGCGGAACAGCACCGACATGTCGTCGATCGCCTCGGTGATGCCCACACCCGCCGCCGAGCGCGCCTGGCCTAAGCGGTACGCAGCCGGCGCCGTGTCGAGTCGAGCCTCGAGGGCCTCGACAAGGGCCTCGACCGCCGGCGTGTACCAGTCGCCCGGGCGCAGCCACACGGTGTCGATGCTCGCGCGCTCCCATCGTTGCAGGAGAGCTGGCGAACCCGGGTCGGGGAGGGTGGCGTCGCTGCTCATAACGAATGAGAGGGCCGAGAGGGCCAGCTATGACGCGGATTCTGACAAGAATTTTCACTGACCACGGGACGATTGTGACCTATCGCGCTCCGCAGGTGTTGCTTTGGCCACCCACTTGCAGGGACCATGGACGGACATCTCTCGGAGCTGCCGTGGAGGGGGCCCGAATACATGACATCTGAGGCGATCGCACTGTGGACGGAAACGTCCAGCGATCCCGAGCTGATTGCCGGCGTGCGTGCGGGCGACTCGGCGGCCTTCGGTGCGCTCTATGAGCGACACGTCGACGCCGCGCGGAAGGTGGCATCGCACTACACCAACTCCACGAGCGACGTCGACGACGTGGTCGCCGAGGCCTTTGCCCGGGTCTTGCGCGCACTCCAACGAGGCGACGGGCCCGACCTCGCCTTCCGCGCCTACCTCTTCACCGTCGTGCGGCGCACCGGCATGGACGTGATCGACAAAGGCATTCGGACCAAGCCTCGCGACGACATGTCCCCGTACGAGTCGGCCCTCGGTTACTCCGCCGCCTCGGACGAACCGGCGATCGACGGGTTCGAGCACGACATGGTGGGCAACGCCTTCACGTCGCTGCCCGAGCGATGGCAGGCGGTGCTCTGGTACACCGAGGTGGAGAAGAAGAGCCCTCGGGAGATCGCTCCGCTCTTGGGCCTCAGCGCCAACGCAGTGGCGGCCCTCGCCTACCGCGCACGCGAGGCCCTTCG
>JBKBNW010000042.1:0-13583 GCA_046295115.1 Demequina sp. | reverse complement strand
CTCTCAGCCGTTTGGCCAAGCGCTGCCGGAGGACGGTTACGTCTGGGCCTCGAACGCCCAGATGCTCAACAACATCGTGGTGCTGGGGGCGGGCTACGACCTCTCGGGGGATCCGGCACTGCTCGCCGCGGCCCGCGAAAGCATGGACTACCTGCTGGGACGCAACGCCCTGGACCTGTCCTACATCACCGGCTACGGCACGCGGTACGTGCAGAACCAGCACTCGCGGTGGTTCGCGCACCAGGCCGACCCGTCCCTCCCGCACCCGCCCGCGGGCTCGGTCGCGGGCGGTCCCAACGCGGACTTTGGCACGTGGGACGAGGCCATCACGGCGCTGTACCCGGGCAAGGACTGCGCGCCACAGCTCGCCTACGTGGACGACATCTACTCGTGGGCGACCAACGAGATCACCATCAACTGGAACTCCGCTTTGGCCGCGGCCGCCGCATACCTTGCGTTCCCTGAGGCGTGCGTCATCATGGAGGCATGAGCAAGTACCTCATCTCGTTTCCCAGCAGCGCGATGATGCTCGCGGACGAGGCGCTCGAGGCCGCCTCGGTGGACTCACACGCCGTCATCGAAGAGGCGAAGGCTGCGGGCGTCTACGTGTTCGGGGGCGGTATCGACGAGGGGTTCCGCCCCGTGCGAGTCGACGCGGACGGGGCGGTCAGCGACGGGCTCCACGCGGGCTCCAACCTCACGGGAGGCTTCCTCGTGCTGGAACTGCCCACGCGCGAGGAGGCGCTGGACTGGGCGCGAAAGGTCGCGGCCGCCTGCCGTTGTCCTCAGGAACTGCGCGCCTTCGGCTACGACCCGGCGAGCTAGCCGTTCTCCTGGGCCCACTCTTGGAGCAGCAGCACGTTCTCCTGGTGCTGCTCGAAGTCCTCGGCGAATCGCGCTTCGCCGGTGTCGGGGTTGACCGTGACGAAGAACATCCACTCTCCGTCCGCGGGACTGATGGCCGCCTCGATGGCCTCTCGTGACGGCGTCGCGATCGGGCCTGGCGGGAGCCCGGGGTTCGTGTATGTGTTGTAGGCCGAGTCCACGTTCCGGTCCTCG
Organism: Demequina sp.; assembly: GCA_046295115.1. Classification (GTDB taxonomy): domain Bacteria; phylum Actinomycetota; class Actinomycetes; order Actinomycetales; family Demequinaceae; genus Demequina. The sequence continues at coordinate 12,524 of JBKBNW010000042.1, read as the reverse complement.
GCGGTGGTGAACGGCGACTCGTCGCCGTCGTCGCCAAGCGCATAGCGCACCGTCGAGTCGAGTTCGAGCCGCATGCCCGCATCGAGGCGGTTGAGGAGCACCCGGGCGACGCGCGGCATGTCCTCGGGGCGGCGCGTCTCCTGTTCGACGAGAGACGCGACCGTGACGAGGTCTTGCCACTGTGCTCGCGGCACGCCGTTCATGAGGAAGACCTCTTCAGTGCCCCGCGACAGGGACGAGGCCTGCTGTGTGAGTGTGCCCCTGGTGGCTGTGCCGAACTCCGCCCACGTGGCGTGCGCGCCTGCGGCGAGCCAGCCCTCAGGTTCTCCGCCCGCCTCGGGGGGCAGCGCGAAGACCACCGCCTCGCGCGCCGTCTCGATGTCGACGTCGTAGGCATCCGCGAGTCGCTCGACAATCGCGTCCGCCCGCTCGCCCGGCTCGACCTCGATGACGCCGCCCTCGGGCAGGGTGCGGCTCGGCGTGGGGCTCTCGGCGGAGGAACTGGAAGGCGACGGGGTGCCCATGGGGGCGAGCGCATCGGGCCCACGCAGTTGGAGCGCCCCGAAGGTGCCGGCGCCGATCAGCCCCACGCCTGCGAGCGAAGCGACGCCCGCACGCACGGCGCGATCGCGGCGCACGCGCCTGGTCACGCGGCCGTGCCCGCTGGCGAGCGGGGTACCGGCGTAAGCCGCCGCGCCCCGGTGCTGGATAGTGGCGAGCTCCTCGCGTGCGGTGCTCATCATCGGCCTCCTCGGGTGTGAGAGTCCACGGGGATGGACTCGGTGGTCTCGAAATCAACGTCGGCACAGAGCTCGCGCAGTCGTGCGACCGCGTCGGACAGGTAGCGCTTGACCGTGCCCACCGCGAGGCCGAGCTCGCTCGCAACGCTCGCGACAGGAAGGTCGTCCAGGTACCTGAGCACCACGCACGCGCGCTCGCGGGGCGGCAGCGTGAGGAGCGCGGCGTGGAGGTCCAGCTGGGTCGCGACCCGCGTCGAATGGTCGGGTCCGGCGGCCGATGCGGTGGCGAGGGAGTAGTGGCCGTCGTCGCCTCCGTCGCGTTCGGGCCGGGCGGACGCGCGCCGGTAGCGGTCGATGAAGGCGGTCGAGATCGCGCGCTTCACGTAGGCGTGCGCGGCGTCGATGCTCGTGACCCTCCGGCTCGTGCGAAAGGTGCGGATCAGGGCCTCCTGGAGCAGGTCCTCTGCCTCGTGCGAGTCGCCCGTCAGCACGTAGGCGTAGCCGAACAGTGCCGCCGCGCGCTCGCGCATCAAGGCGTCGAGGGTGCTCGACCAGGCGCTCATGCGGTCATCGTCCCATTCGTCATGTCGGCTACAACGCGCGCCGCCGTCCCCAGGTTGGGTGCGCCCGCGGTATCCACTGACGCTGTGTCCGTGCGGGGCTGCGTGCCGGGGGTCACGCATACTGTGAGCGTCATGTCACGAGACCAAGTCGAGTACCGATCCGCGACTCCGTCGCTGGATTACACGCTCATCCGCAAGCGCATGCGCACCCTTCGCATGAGAGTGATCCCCCCGGACGGTGAGATCCGCGTGAGTGCACCGTTCACCACGCCACAGTGGGAGATCGACCAGTTCGTGTCCTCGCGCCGCAAGTGGATTGCGGGCCGGCGCGCGATGCTCGTGGGCATGGAGCCGCGGCTCGAGCTCGGGGCGGAGGCCGCTGCGCTGAAGGGTCAGCTCGCCGAGTGGCTGGAGATCCTGCTGCCGCGGTGGTGCGCGGAGTTCGACGTCTCGACACCCCACATCTCGCTCCGGATCATGCGGACGCAGTGGGGGAGCTGCCGGCCGTCCACGCACCGCATCACGCTGAACATCGAGCTCGCACGCCGCGGCTACGACATGGCGGAGTACGTGCTGGTGCACGAGCTGTGCCACCTGTTCGCCAACGGTCATGGGCGCGACTTCTACGCGCTGATGGACTACCACCTGCCCGACTGGCGCGACCGCAAGAGGCGGCTCGGTCCACTGTAGGTCGTGATACCACTTTGATACCATCGAGCGATGGCGATGACAGTGCGGATGACAGCGGAGCAAGACGCGATGGTCACGGCCCTCGCCAAGCGGTGGGGGGTCTCGAAGAACGAGGCGATCCTGCGCGCGGTCGAGGAGTCGGCGAGTGAGCAGGACCGGTCTCGGGAGGTCGGCGAACTGTCGCGCGAGATGATCGACCGGTGGGGACCCGTGCTCGACAGGCTTGGCACGGTGTGATGACGCGGTTCCTCACCCTCGAAGAACTGCTCGACCTTTGCCGCGACCTTCACGTGGGTCCCGTGCGCGACATTGGGCTCCTCGACGCATCGGCGCAGCGACCGCAGACCACGCTCTTGGGTGCCGACGCTTACCCCACGCTCGAAATGAAGGCCGCAGCCTTGGTGCACTCGGTCGTGGCAAACCACCCGCTCGGGGACGGGAACGAGCGCCTAGGGTGGCATGCGCTCACGGTGTTCCTTGCACTCAACGGACGCAACGTCACGCTGACCCACGACGAGGCCTTCGACCTGACCGTGGCCGTCGCCGGCGGCGAGCTGCGCGAGGTGGGGGACATCGCGGCTCGCTTGCGCACCGAGGCGCGCTAGCCAGGCCCTATGCCATACTGATGCCGATGTACACCGCAATCATCATTCCGTAGCGCGTTGGCGACCACCCTCCCAACGCGCAGCCTCCCGTACCCTGGGGGGCTTTTTTGTTGGGACGACGGTCGCCGGCTGGTGCGGAGAGACGAGCACGAACCGAGGAGCACACCATGACGGATCTCACAGTCGAGGTCTACGACACCACCCTGCGCGACGGCGCGCAGCAGGAGGGCATGAACCTGTCCGTTGCGGACAAGATGGCGATCGCCCCGCTGCTCGACGAGCTGGGCGTGGGCGTCATTGAGGGCGGCTGGCCCGGTGCAGTTCCCAAGGACACCGAGTTCTTCGCACTCGCGGCCAAGGAGCTGAGCTTCCGCAACGCCCAGCTCGCTGCGTTCGGGATGACCTGCAAGGCCGGCTCCACGGCTGCGGCGGATCCGCAGGTGCGTGCGCTGCTCGACTCTGAGGCGCCCATCATCACCCTGGTGTGCAAGTCCGATATCCGTCATGCCGAGCTAGCACTGCGCGTCGAGCCCGACGAGAACCTGCGCATGATCGAAGAGACCGTCGCGTTCCTCGTGGGCGAGGGACGGCGGGTCATCATGGACGCCGAGCACTTCTTCGACGGCTATCGCTACAACCCCGAATACTCGATCCGCGCGTTGCAGGCCGGCATTGCCGGCGGAGCGGACGTGGTGTGCCTGTGCGACACCAACGGCGGCATGCTGCCCGACGACGTGCTCGAGATCGTTGGTGCCGTGAGCGCTCGCGTGGACGCCGTGCTGGGCATGCACGCGCACAACGACTCCGGTTGCGCGGTGGCGAACTCCATGGCCGCGGTCGCCGCCGGCGCCACCCACGTCCAGGGGTGCGTCAACGGTTACGGCGAGCGCACCGGCAACGCGGACCTCATCGCCATCGTCGCTAACCTGCAGCTCAAGCGCGGGGTGAAGGCACTCAAGCACGACGGGCTGCTCGAGGCAACCCGGATCGCTCACGCCGTCGCGGAGATCACCAACATCGCTCCCTTCGCCCGCCAGCCTTACGTGGGAGCCTCTGCCTTCGCGCACAAAGCCGGCATCCACGCATCTGCCATCCGCGTGGACCCCGACCTCTACCAGCACCTCGACCCCGCGCTGGTGGGCAACGACATGCGCATGCTGGTGTCCGAGATGGCTGGGCGCGCGTCTATCGAGCTCAAGGGCAAGGAGCTGGGCTTCGACCTCGCCGGCCAGAACGAACTCTTGGGCCGCGTCACTGAGCGGGTCAAGCACGCCGAGGCCGCGGGCTACACCTTCGATGCGGCCGATGCGTCCTTCGAGCTGCTGCTGCGCAGCGAGTTGGGGGAGTCGCCGGCTTTCTGGGACGTGGAGACCTGGCGCGTGCGCGTCTCGTCCAAGCTGGGCGACCCGACGGACGCGGACGCCGAGGCCGTGGTGAAGCTCCGCGCCGCATCCGAGCGGATGGTATCCGTGGGGGAGGGCAACGGCCCCGTCAATGCGCTCGACCACGCCCTGCGCGAGGCGCTGTGCGGCGTGTACCCGGAGATCGAGGAGTTCGAGCTCACCGACTTCAAGGTGCGCATTATGGACGCCTCACACGGTACCGACGCCGTCACGCGTGTGCTCATCACGACGGTGCATCGTGAGAATGGTGCGACCTGGCGCACCGTCGGCGTGGGTCCGAACGTCATCGAGGCATCGTGGGAGGCGCTTTCGGATTCCCTGGTCTACGGCCTGCTCAAGGCGGGTGTGGAGCGGCGCTGACTGTCACACTGACGGCGGCACCGTGCCTGCGACCCACGCCGCCACGTCCTCGGGGAACATCGGGCGGGCGATGTGGAAGCCCTGCGCTTGATCGCACCCGAACTCGGTGAGCAGATCGAGCACCTCGGCGGTCTCGACGCCCTCCGCCGTGGACTCGAGGCCCAGGGCGTGGGCCAGGTCCAGAATCGAGCGGACAAAGATCTCCGCCTCCCGGGACTCGGTGACCGCCATCACGAACGACCTGTCGATCTTCACCTCGCTGAACGGTAGGGCGGACAGCTGTCGCATGGACGAGTAGCCCACCCCGAAGTCGTCGATCGACAGCCGGAAACCCTGGAGCCTCAGTCGCGTGAGCAGTTCCAAAGACAGGTGGGCGTCTTGCAACGGACTCGTCTCGGTGAGCTCGAGCACCACTCGGTTCGGGTTGACCCCGCCCTTCTTGCACGCCGCGGCCAGCCGTTGGTCCAGTCCCGGGGTGCTGAACTCGCTGGCAGAGATGTTGATCGACAGGTGCTCGTCCTCGTTCTGGGCGGCGTCCGCGAACCACTCCAGGGCTCTCGCGAACACCCGGTCGGTGAGGGCACCGGCCAAGCCGGTCTGCTCTGCGCGGGCTACAAAGCTCGAGGGCGCGATGGCGGCACCGTCGACCTCCCAGCGGGATAGCACCTCGTAACCTGTGACGACACGGGAGCGGCACGACACCTTGGGCTGCAGGGCGAAGCGCACCGAGCCGTCGTCGAGCGCGTGCCGGAAGTTCGTCGCGAACTGCTGGTCATCCCACGCGGTCAGGGGATCATCGCCGTGGACCTGCGCGAGCTGGGGAGGGGTGGGAACACGGCTCAGTACCGCCGCCACGTCCGCTCCCGTGAATGGCTTTGCTAGCACGCCCGCGTAGGTGAGACCGTGCGCGGCGGCGACTTCACGGGCAGCAAGCAGCACGCGCGCACCCATGCCGCTCGAGATCACCACGGCGGCCTCAGATCCAGATTTCGCTAACGTGTCCAGCACAGCGAGCCCGTCCATGCGCTCCATGACCAGGTCGACGAACACGTGGGACGGTTGCCACTGCCGCTCGATCTCGAAGAACGCGGTCGGGTCGTCGGTGAGGCGACCCTCGTACCCCGCCGCCTCCACGTGGGCGCGCAGCATCTGCCCCACGAGGGGGTCGTCGTCGATGATCAGCACGCGTCCGGGGTGGCGTGACTCAGTCATCGCGGCTCGCGTGGTCTCGCGGACATCTGTGCGTGCACATGAACCGCCAGTTCTTGGGCAGAGTACGGCTTGGCCAGCAAGGCGACACCTTCGTCGAGTTTGCCGTTGTGCATGATCACATTCTCGGTGTAGCCGGAAGCGTACAGGACCGGCGTTCCCGGCCTCTGGGCGACCACCCGTTCCGCGAGGTCCCGCCCCGACATTCCTTCGGGCATGATCACGTCGGTGAACAGCAGGTCCACGGTCTCCATGGTTGCCAACAGTTCCAGGGCCTGGGGCCCGGTCGAGGCCGACACCACCTCGTAGCCCATCGAGCGCAGGTGCTCGGTCGCAAAGCTCCGCACCAGAGGGTCGTCCTCCGCGAGCAGGATCACGCCCGACCCGTGAGGCGGTGCCTCGCCCGCGACCGGATTGGGTTCGACCACGGCGGCCGCGCCGGGCGCGAGCGGCAGGTACAGGCGGAACGAGGTGCCGTGTCCCACCTCGGAGTACACGGTGACGTGCCCACCGCTCTGACGCGCGAAGCCCCACACCATCGGCAGTCCCATGCCAGAGCCGTGCCCCACCTCTTTGGTCGTGAAGAAGGGGTCGAACAACTGGTCGAGCACCTCAGGAGCAATTCCCGTGCCCGAGTCCGTCACCGTCACCACCACATAGGTTCCCGGCTCGACCTCGGCGTGCGCGGTCACGTACGCCTCGTCGAGGTGTTTGACCTTGGTCTCGAGCGTCAGCGTGCCGCCGCCCGGCATCGCGTCACGCGCGTTGATTGCGAGGTTCAGCACGGCGCTCTCGAACTGGCTGGGGTCCACCAGCGCCGGCGGCAACCGGGGCGCCCAGTTGGTGTCGATGGTGATCCCGTCGCCCAGCGTGCGGTGGAGCAGCGGCTCGAACTCGGCGAGCAGGCGGTTGATGTCCGTGTGCCGGGGCGTGAGGGGCTGACGACGAGCGAAGGCGAGCAGGCGCCCGGTCAGTTGGGCGCCGCGCTCCGCGGCCTGACGGACCAGTCCGATCATCTCCCGCGAGCCGTCGGAGATGCCGGGGTCACGCGAGGCCGCATCGGCGCCGCCGATTACGACTGTCAGGAGGTTGTTGAAGTCGTGGGCGATGCCGCCCGTGAGTCGACCCACGGCCTCCAGGCGCTGCGCCTGCTCGAGTTGCTCGGCCAGAATGCGGGCCTGCGTAGTGTCTCGGAAGAACACGGTAAGTCCCAGGGCGCTGGGAGTGACCTTGATGTCAAACCATTTTTGTTCCTGCTCGTTGTGAGCGGACAGGAACTGCGCCTCACCTGTGGCCATGGCTGCGCGGTAGGCCTCGTGCGTTGGCGTGTTCTCAAGGTTTGGGTACTCGGCGAACAGTTTGCGGCCTACCAGGGACTGCTCATTGCGGCCCAGCATGGTCTGGGCGTGGTCGTTCAAGTACAGGATGCGCCAGTCCTCGTCGATCGCGAGCACGCCGTCAGAGATGCTGTCGAGTATCACCTCACGGTCGTGCGCGAGCTGGTGGGCGCGCTGCTCGAGCACCCTCGTGCGGTGCACGTCGATGGAGCTTCCCCACCAGCGCGACACCTCCCCGGCGTCGTCGTGCTCCGGCTTGGCGCTCACGCGATGCCAGCGGTACTCGCCGTCTCGGTTGCGCACTCGCACTTCCACGTCGTACGGCTGTCCGGTGCGCAGTGCATTCGCCCACCGATCGCTCATCGAATCCTGATCCTCGGGGTGGAGGAGTGTGAGCCAGCCCTCCCCGACGTACTCTTTGACGTCTCCGCCCCCATACGTCGCGAGCGCTTCGCTCACGTAGTCGACCACGCCGTCGGCGGTGGCGCTCCACACGGCTATCGGTAGTGAGTTGGTCAGTTCGGTGAAGCGCCGGTTCTGTGTTTCAGCCGAGGACTCCGCTTCCCGCCACGGCGTGAGGTCCTGGATCGTGCCGTGCAGGTGCAGCGGTTCACCCGACTCGTCGCGCACGGACTCGCCAATGATCAGGATCGTGCGGCGCGCGCCGTCCGCCGCGTTGATGGTCCACTCCTCCATGAACGGCCGCCCCGCGTCGACCGCGCGCCTGACCGTGATGTTCACGCGCTCGAGGTCGCCCGGGACGTACTGGCCGAGCCACTCCTCCGGCGTCGGGCGGTATCCCGCTGGCCGCCCGAAGATGGCGGCGACCTCGTCCGACCAGGTGACGAGCCGAGACTCATAGTGGTACTCCCAGGTGCCGATCCGGCTCACTCGCCGCACCGCGTTGAGGTCCTCGGAAGACTGCCCCTGACGGGCGGGGGGCGCGGGCGAGGCGTCAGGGCGGTTGCGGATCGCCACCACAGCGACGACGAGCGCGAGCACCATGGCGGCGGTGGCGAGCGCGGTCGTGGCAGCGGGCTGGTCAGTGATCATCGCGACCATGGCCACTGCGGCGGCCACGGCGGCGCCCACTGCGGCCGCCCGCGGCATCGGCTTCTGCGTCGTCGCCATGGTCGACCCTACCAAGACCGAAACTGCGCGCCGACGCGGCACGTCGGCGCTAGATGACCCCGCCGACCATGTGACCAATGCCGTACGTGATGGCCATCGCGAGAGTGCCACCGACGATGTTTCGCATGACGGCGCGTGGGTACGGGGAGTGGGCGATCCATGCCGACGACGTTCCGGTAAGCGCCAGGGCAAAGACCACCGCCGCGAACGTGAGCGGCACTTGCAGCGTGGGCGATGCGAGCAGGATCATCATCAGCGGGATGACCCCGCCGAGCGTGAACGCGCCCAGCGATGCGAGACCGGCTTGCACCGGGCTGACGAGCACCTTGGGGTCGATCCCGAGGTGCATCAGCGCGTGAATCCCCAGGGCGTCATGCGCCGTCTGTTCCTGTGCGGCGAGTTTGGCGGTGGGCTCGGACATGCCGGTACGCATGTTGAGCCGCGCCAATTGCTCGAGCTCCCATTCGGGGCGTTCGTCGTGCCAGCGCTTTTCGCGGGCGAGCTGTGCCTTCTCCGCGTCGCGCTGCGATGAGACGGACACGAACTCGCCCACGCCCATCGACAGCGCGCCGGCGGTGAGGCCTGCCACACCCGCCGCGAGGATTGCGGCGTGGTTGTCCGGCGTCGCCGCAGCGACGCCGACCACGAGGGCCGCGATCGAAACAATGCCATCGTTCGCCCCGAGCACGCCCGCGCGCAGGCCGTTCAGTCGGCCGGTGATGCGTGCCTCGTCGGGCTCGGTGCGTGTGCTCATGCGGCCAGGGTAAGCGCCTTAACGTCCGTGCGCTAGCAAGGCGAACCTCATTTGGGAGCACCGAAATCCCTGGTAACGGCGGGGTTAACTCCGGTGTCCGGTGTGGCCGGTGCCGTCGAGGGCGTCAGCTTCGACGAGCGCGGATGACACTGCTGACGAGCACCGTCAGCATGCCCACCGTCAGCACGATGGCGGCCACGCCCTCTCCCGGGAGTCCGTAGAACGCGCCAATGAGGCACCCGATCGCGGCGACCCCCATGGCCACGGAGGAGTCCGCGAACGCGTGGGTGAGGATCCGGTCGTCGCGCTCGTCGAAGGCGCCGTTGAACACCCGCCCCGCCATGCCGGCCCGGCGCCCCACGAGCCACAGCACCACGATGACCGCGAGCGTTACCGAGCCGCCCTGGATGGCGCCCTTGGCCATCGAGTCGTGCCCGGTCGCGTAGGCGATCCACGCGAGCCCGGCGCATGCGGCGGCGCCCGCGACGAACCCGGCGAGACGCGGAATCAGAGTGGAGCGATCAGTCGACATGAAAGACCTCCTCGATAGTGGTGTCGAAGTAATGGGCGATCGCGAAGGCGAGCGGAAGGCTCGGGTCGTACCGGCCCTTTTCGATCGAGTTGATGGTCTGGCGTGACACGCCCAGCGCATCGCCAAGGGCGGCCTGCGAGAGCCCGCGATCCTCGCGTCGTCGCTTGACCTCGTTGCGCATCGGCTGCCTTTCCGTGTGTCAAGGGTGCTTGTCATGACAAGTGTGCTTGACACACGGTGCGCTGTCAAGTGACCTTGTCACCGAGGCGTGCGTGAGGGCGCTCACGCGGCCGATGCGCGGGCGGCGCGAGCGCGCACCTCACCCGCGCATCGGCCCGGGTTCGGCTACTGCGCTCCCACGTGGAGGAGCTCGATCACGGGAGAGCCGGCCTCGTCGGAGGCGTCGAGGTCGACCGCCGCGGTGATGGCCCAGTCGTGGTCACCGGCGGGGTCGTCGATGACCTGCCGGACCACCCAGGCGCCCTGGGGAAGCGTCGCGTCGGGGGCGGCCGCGAGAGCGGCCTGGGCGCGGCCCTCCTCGTGGTCGCCGCCGGGCTCCACGAAGGTGATGAGGGCAGCGGACCGCGCATCGGGACCAATGCCGATCGCCCCGTCCCCCTGCGCCTCAAAGAGCGGATCGAGCGCGTCCCGCCAGGCCTGGGCGTTCCATCCAGCGGCCCCATCGAGAGCGCCGAGCGCCGTGTAGTCCTCGCGGGCGGCGAGTTCCACCCGCCGGAACATGGCGTTGCGGACCAGTCGGCGCAGCACGCGCGGGTTGCCGGACATCGGCCGTGCGGGCCCCGCGACGGTGGCCGATGCGGCCGCCGAGCCGGGATCCACGTCGTCGCCAAGCGCGACCTCGGGGTTGAGCAGGCGCTCCCACTCGTCCAACAAGGAGGAGTCGGTGGTGCGGACAATCTCGCCGAGCCAGTCGGTGATCGCCACCACCTCCTCCGTGCGGTGTTCCTCGGGGACCGTCTGTCGCAGCGCGCGGTACGCCTCCGCGAGGTAGCGCAGCACCACGCCCTCGGTGCGCTCGAGGCTGTAGACGGACACCAGGTCGCCAAAGGACATGGCCTTGTCGAGCATGTCGCGCACCACGGACTTAGGGGACAGTTCGGCGCCCAGGATCCACGGGTTGGTGCGCCGGTAGGCGATGAACGCAGGCTCGAGCAGGTCCGCGAGCGGCCGGGGCCACGTCACGTCCTCGAGCAGTTCCATGCGCTCCTCGTACTCGATGCCGTCCGCCTTCATAGCGGCCACCGCCACCCCGCGGGCCTCGTGCTGCTGCGCCATCAGGATCTGGCGCGGGTCGGACAGCGTGGCCTCGATGACGGAGACGACGTCCAGCGCGTGGTCGGGGGAGTCGACGTTGAGGAGGTCCATCGCGGCGAGAGCGAAGGGCGACAGCGGCTGGTTGAGCGCGAAGTTGCGCGGGACGTCCACCGTGAGACGTACCGACGGGCGCTCGCCGCGAGGGTGGGTGGGGTCGGGCACCCGGATGTGCTCGACCACGCCCGCGATCCTGAGAGAGCGGTAGATCCTGAGTGCCTGGCGCCCATGCGCGGAGCGCTGGGCGGGCGTGTCGTGCACCGCCTCGAGGAGATTGCGCATCGCGAGGACTGGGTCCTCGGGTTCCCGGTCCAGGAAGGGGTTGGCGACCCCTCGCGCGAGGACGTTCAACACCATCGCGTGCGTGACCGTGAAACGGCTGGTGAGGGGCTCGGGCGGAGCGTCCCTCAGGCGCTCAAAGGTCGCATCCGTCCAGTTCACGGACCCCGCGGGTGCGGACTTCCGGACGATCTTCTTGACCTTCTTGGGGTCGTCGCCGGCCTTCGCAAGCGTCTTGCGGTTCTCGATCACATGCTCGGGTGCCATCACGAGCACCTCGCCCTCGGTGTCGAACCCCGCGCGCCCCGCGCGGCCCGCGATCTGGTGAAACTCCCGCGCCGTGAGGTGACGCATGCGCTCGCCGTCGTACTTCACGAGCGAGGTGAGCAGCACGGTGCGAATGGGGACGTTGATGCCCACTCCCAGCGTGTCCGTGCCGCACACCACCTTGAGCAGGCCCTGCTGCGTGAGCCGCTCGACTACCCGTCGGTACTTGGGCAGCATGCCCGCATGGTGGACGCCAATGCCGGCGCGCAGGAACTTGCTCAGCGTCTTGCCAAAGCCCGTGGCAAAGCGGGTGTCCGCCAGCGCATCGGCGATTGCCTGGCGCTCCGTCTTGGTCGCGACCTGCGTGCTCAACAGCGCCTGCGCGCGGTCCACGGCGTCCTTCTGGGTGAAGTGCACGATGTAGACCGGCGCGCGGCCGGTCTGGACCAGGCGCTCGACCACCTCGGGCAGCGGCTCCACGATGTAGTCGAACGTGAGCGGCACGGGGCGCTCGAGCGTGGTGACCTCGGCGACGGCGCGCCTTCCGCGGAGCTGGAAGTCGTCGACCAGCCAGGTGGTGTCCCCAAGCGTGGCGGACATCAGGACGAACTGGGTGTGCGGGAGCTCGAGCAGCGGCACCTGCCACGCCCAGCCGCGTTGCGGGTCCGAGTAGAAGTGGAACTCGTCCATCACCACCAGCGAGGCATCGGTCGCCGCGCCATCGCGCAGGGCCAGGTTCGCCAGGATCTCCGCGGTGCAGCAGATGATTGGGGCGTCGGGGTTCACTGCCGAGTCGCCGGTCATCATCCCGACGTTGGTGGTGCCGAACATCTCGATCAGCGCGAAGAACTTCTCGCTCACCAGGGCCTTGAGCGGAGCGGTGTAGTAGGTGCGGCCTCCGGTGCCGGCGCGGTTGGCCGCGAGGGCGGCGAAGTGAGCGCCGGTGGCGACGAGCGTCTTGCCGGAGCCGGTGGGCGTGGCGAGGATCACGTGCGAGCCCGAGACGATCTCGATCAGTGCCTCGTCCTGGTGCGGGTAGAGCGGCAGGCCCTGGTCCGATGCCCATCCCGCAAACGCCTCGTAGAGTGCGTCCGGGTCAGGGGCGGTGCCCGGTGCCGTCTGTGGCAGGCGGGAGAGCAGGGGGGCGTCGGAGGAAGTCATCGTGACCATTGTGGCCGACTTGAGTGCTGGGGTTCCTACAGGGAGCCGCGAGGGCGAGAAATGAGTCCTGAGGTTCCTACTTTGGGGGGGTGGGGCGCGAGCCCATGACGGCGGACCCCACGCGCACCATCGTGGCTCCCTCCGCGATGGCCCACTCGAGG
>JBKBNW010000041.1:0-13864 GCA_046295115.1 Demequina sp. | reverse complement strand
TCAGCCACATCATGGTCACGCCACCTCCTCGGGGGCACTCACGACGTCACGGAATAGGTCGGTCAGGGTGGGACGGACGGGTGCGAACTCCGTCACCGTTGCCTGTTGGACGGCCGATGCGAGCACGGCCTGTGCGGCATCGGCCGAGGGCGCCTCGATGAGCCACCGTCCGGGCGCGGCCTCGGTGACGCCGACCCCCGGCGGTGGCAGCGGCGGCACGCTCCCGCCCGCGAGCGCCAGGGTCCACTGGCTGGTCTTGGTGGCGCGCAGGTCGTCGATGGCGCCGGAGGCGACCATGCTGCCGCGCGCGACAATGCCCACGCGGTCGCTGAGCCGCTCCACGAGCTCGAGCTGGTGAGAGGAGAAGATCACGGGAACGCCGCGGTCGGCCTGACGGCGCAGCACCTCGCTCATCACGTCGACAGCCACGGGGTCGAGGCCGGAGAACGGCTCGTCGAGCACCAGGATGTCGGGCTCGTGCACGAGGGCGGAGGCGAGCTGCACTCGCTGCTGGTTGCCTAGCGACAACTTGTCGACCTCATCGCCGCGCCGCTCATGGACCCCCAGCACCTCGGTCCAATGCTCCATGGCCCGCGTCGCCTCCTCCTTGCCGAGGCCGTGCAGGCGGGCCAGGTAGATCAGCTGCTCCCCCACCTTCATGCGGGGATAGAGGCCGCGCTCCTCTGGCATGTAACCGATGCGGCGGCGGACGGCCACGTCTACCGGCGTGCCCTTCCATCTGACCTCGCCGCCGTCGGACCTGAGCACGCCCAGGATGATGCGCATGGTGGTGGTCTTGCCGGCTCCGTTGGAGCCCACAAACCCGAAGATCTCCCCGGCGGGCACCGCGAACGAGACCTCGTTCAATGCCCGTAGCTGGCCGTAGGACTTGGAGAGGCTATCGATCTCCAGTGCGCTCACGCGTGCTCCTTGAATGTCGATTGGGGGGCGCATCCACCATAAAGGAGAATGCCCAGGATCCAGGCATTACCGGCGGCGATGATTGCCCAGGACCTTTAACAGTGCGCCCGGGACCAGCCGGTGCGATGCTGGGGGTGATAGCCACCCCTATGGAGGTCCACGATGACCCATCACACCTGGCATGCCCGGACCGTAGATGCCGCTTCTGCACAGGAGATCGGCGCGATCGACAGGTGGTGGAGGGCCACGAACTACCTGAGCGTGGGACAGATCTACTTGCTCGGCAATCCCCTGCTGCGAGAGCCACTGCATCGCGACCACGTCAAGCCACGCCTGGTGGGCCACTGGGGCACCACCCCCGGTCTGAACTTCCTGTACGCGCACCTCAACCGCATGATCAAGGCGCGCCAGCAGCCCACGATGTACATCATCGGCCCCGGGCACGGCGGCCCCGGCTTGGTCGCGTCGAGCTTCCTCGACGGCACGTACACGGAGACCTACCCCGATATCTCGTACGACGAGCCGGGCATCAGGCGCTTGTTCAAGCAATTCTCGTTTCCGGGCGGCATCCCGTCCCATGTAGCGCCCGAGACCCCGGGATCGATCCACGAGGGAGGCGAGTTGGGGTACGCCCTCAGCCACGCCTACGGAGCGGCGTTCGACAACCCCGACCTGCTGGTCGCCGCGATCGTGGGAGACGGCGAGGCCGAGACCGGCCCGCTCGCCACGAGCTGGCACTCGAACAAGTTCATCAACCCAGCCTCCGATGGCGTGGTGCTGCCGATCCTGCACCTCAATGGCTACAAGATCGCGAACCCGACGGTGCTCGCGCGCATCGGCGAGGGCGAGCTCGAGGCGCTCATGCGCGGCTACGGCCACAAGCCCCACGTGTTCACGGCCGGCTTCGACGATGAGTCTCACGAGTCCATCCACGCGAGGTTCGCCGCAATCGTCGACGACGTCATGGACGAGATCGCCGCGATCAAGGCTCAGGCGGCCGAGGACGCGGACATGGAGCGGCCCATGTGGCCCATGATCGTGTTCCGCACCCCCAAGGGTTGGACGTGCCCGGCGACGATCGACGGCAAGCAGACCGAGGGCTCGTGGCGCTCGCACCAGGTGCCGTTGGCGAATGCCAGGGACACCGATGCGCACCTCGCCACCCTCGAGGGCTGGCTGCAGTCGTACGGCCCCGACGAGCTGTTCGCCGAGGACGGGTCGCCGCTGCCAGAGACCACCGAGATCGCGCCGGTGGGCGAGCTACGCATGTCGGCGCGACCAGAGGCGAACGGCGGCCTGGTGCTCCGCGACCTCAAGATGCCCGACTTCCGCGACTTCGGGGTCGAGGTCCCCAATCCTGGGGCCGGCCCTGCCGAGGGGACCAAACAGCTCGGCATCTTCCTCAAGGCGGTCATCGAGAACAACCCCACGAACTTCCGCATCTTCGCGCCGGACGAGCTCGCCTCAAACCGACTGCAGGCCGTGCTCGAGGTCACCGACAAGGTGTGGAACGCTCGCCGCGAGGACGACGACGGCGCCTTCACTGCCTCCTCGGGCCGCGTGGTCGAGATGCTCTCCGAGCACCAGTGTCAGGGGTGGCTCGAGGGCTACACCCTCACCGGTCGCCACGGGCTATTCACGTCGTACGAGGCGTTCATCCACATCGTGGACTCGATGTTCAACCAGCACGCCAAGTGGCTCAAGACCTCGCAGGAGCTGCCGTGGCGGCGCCCCATCGCCTCACTGAATTACCTCCTCTCGAGCCACGTGTGGCGCCAGGACCACAACGGGTTCTCTCACCAGGACCCGGGCTTCATTGACCATGTGATCAACAAAAAGGCGGAGGTGGTGCGCGTCTACCTGCCGGCCGACGCTAACACCCTGCTCAGCACCTACGACCATTGCCTGCGCTCGCGCGACTACGTCAACGTGGTGATCGCTGGCAAGCAGCCGCAGCCGCAGTGGCTCACGATGGACCAGGCGATCGACCACTGCACCAGGGGCCTGGGCATCTGGGAGTTCGCGTCCAACGTGCCACGTGGCGAGGAGCCCGACGTGGTCATGGCCGCGGCGGGCGACGTGCCGACCATCGAGATCCTCGCGGCCATCGACATCATTCGTCAGGAACTCCCAGAGCTCAAGGTGCGCATGATCAACGTCGTCGACCTGATGCGGCTGCAGCCCGAGGAGGAACACCCCCACGGGATGAGGGACCGCGACTTCGATCAGCTGTTCACCACCAATAAGCCCGTGATCTTCAACTATCACGGTTACCCGTGGCTGATCCACCGGCTCACCTATCGCCGCAACGGGCACGCGAACCTGCACGTGCGCGGCTACAAGGAGGAGGGCACCACCACCACGCCCTTCGACATGGCCATGCTCAACGACATCGACCGATTCCACCTCGTCATGGACGTCATCGACCGCGTGCCGGGGCTCGGTACCCGTGCCGCGTCGCTGCGGCAGGACCTCTTCGACCGTCGCCTTGCGGCCCGTCGCTACGCGCGTGAGAACGGCGAGGACATGCCCGAGGTCGCCAACTGGACCTGGCCGGACGCCGACGAGGAGAGCAAGCGCGCCATCGCAGCCGCCGACTCGACGGGCGGCGACAACGACTAACCTCTCGCTCCCCGAGTGAGCGCTCCGCGCATCGGCTGGTGCCGCCATCGCTATCGGCCGATGCGTGGATCTCGTTCTCACGTCAGGCCGCTGCCCGCCCTGGGGCTGCCTGCGCTACCCCCGCCTCGCCCGCTCGGCGAAGTCATCGAGAGCACCGAGCACCTCGACGGCATCCCACACGCGGTTGCGCCGCCCCTCTCCTCGCGCCCTCAGCACACCGACATCGACAAGCGCATCGATGGCCGCATACGCGGTGGGAGCCGAGACCCCCAACGAGTCGCGTACCAAGTCGTACGACACCACCGGACGCGCCGGCAGCAACTCGATCAGGCTCCACACCGCCGCACCCGAGCGCGCACGAATACGACCGCGCCACTCCTGGGCCATCGACGTCAGGGACCCACTCAGGTCACGCGCCAACGTCGCAGCGAACAGCGCCGCTTCGGCCACCCGCGCCACGACGGGCTCGACATCCCCGTCGCGGAAGGCACCGAGAGCCGCGAAGTACGCGTCCGTGTCGTGGAGCAACCCGGCGGACACAGGAACGGTAGCCCCCCGCGTCAGATCCGCTTCGCGCAACATCATGTGAATCAAGGCCCTTCCGGTGCGCCCGTTGCCATCAGTGAAAGGGTGAATGGTCTCGAACTGCGCGTGCGCCACCGCGGCGTGGACCAATGCCGGCAGGTCAACGCGCCCTGTAAAGGCACACAGATCAGCCATCGCACTCGCGACCCCGTCATGGTGGGGCGGCACGAAGTCGGCCAAGTGGGGCCCCGTGCGCGCCCCGCCGATCCATACCTGCTCACCGCGCAGCCCCGTCCCATGGACAGTCTCTGGCTCCACGAGCGTGGCGTGCACGTCGAGGAGAGCCGCAGTAGTCACCGGCCCCTCATGCGCTAGCGCCCGCTCCATCGCTCGTACATTCGCCACCACCATCCGAGCATTCTGGCCCGTCGGCTCCCCCAGTTCGGCATCAGCCAACGAACGAGCCGATGCGGTGAGCTGCTCGATCTGCGATGACGATGCGGACTCGGTGCGCAGCAGCACAGCCGGGAGCGGCGCCACCCCAGCAAGTGCCAACGACGCATCGACGCGGGCGAGTGCGGCGGTAGCCTCGGCGACGAGCGCCTGAACGTCAGTGCCGATGGAGGGTGTCAGCCCTGCGATCGCCGGAGTAACTGCGGCCAGGTAGGGACCCGAATGCGCGCGGAACGCACGGCGCGAGATCCCCTCGGCGCTGGGAGCCCACGAGCGCGACTCGAACGAGACTGGGGGCCACCCAGACAACCCTGAACGCGCATCGGCCATATTCAAGTTTATCAACGTAACCATAAATATGGAATATCGCTATTCAAGGATATTTCTCCACGTCTCACGCGTGACGGAGAATGTCTTCATGGGACAACGAGCAGGCGACCGGCCCGTGACTAAGCGAACGCCGTACCTCTACCGCAGCGATGCGGCCAGGGAGGACTACCTCTATCGCCACGGGCCGCTCACCTTCCGCGTACTTGCCGATGTCCCCCGCCGCGCCTCAAGCTCCCCCACATACGTCCTGGTCCACGGCATCGGCATGTCGCACCGCTACCTGTCGCGGCTCCATGCGCTACTTGCCAAGACGAGCCCCACGTTCTCGATCGACGTGCCGGGGCACGCTGGACTCCCCAAGCCGGGCATGGACGTCGACGTGGCGACGATGGCTCGCGGCCTGGTCGGAGCCATCGCCTCCCTCGACGTGGGGCCCGTGGTGCTGGTCGGCCACTCCATGGGAGCGCAGTGGACCACCGCGGCCGCGCTCACGAACCCGGAGCTCGTCGATCGTCTGGTCCTCATGGGCCCCGTCGCGGACTCGGGACACCGCACCCTCGCCGCCCAGACGGCAGCCCTCGCCCGCGACTCCTTGGGCGAGACAGCGGGGGCAAACGCGATTGTCTTCACCGACTACCTCCGCTGCGGCATGCCGTGGTATCTCGCCCAAGCCCGCCACCTGCTCACCTACGCGATCGAGGACGAGGTCGCTCAGCTCACGATGCCAACCCTGATCCTCAGAGGAGCACAAGATCCGATCGCGGGTTCGAAGTGGTGCCGCCGGCTCGCAAGCCTGGCACCCGCATCGGGCCTCGTGGAGGTTCCCGGTCAACACCACGTGGTGCAGCACTCCGCACCGGAGGCCGTGGCGACCGCAATCCAGACATTCGCCCGCGGCCAAGACACGTCAAGCGGCCCAACGCCGTGAGGGACACCCTGCGGTTTGGCGCGTGGTGGGCACGCGACTACACCTACGCGGTGGCGTGGCAAGCGCGGGCGTTCTTCAACCGGGTCGACCCGGACTCCTTCCTCACCGGCGACGGCACGCCCATCGTCGTGCTGCCCGGCATCTGGGAGACCTGGAAGTTCATGCAGCCGCTGATCGCGCGGCTGCACGAGCAGGGTCACCCGGTCCACGTGGTCGCGGACCTGCGGCGCAACCATCGACCCGTCCCCGAGATGGCAGGGCAGGTCGCGTCCTACCTCGTGGCGAAGGACCTCGATGACGTGATCGTGGTCGCGCACAGCAAGGGGGGCCTCGCCGGAAAGCTGGCGATGGTCGGGCCCGCCGGCGGCAGAATCCGGGGAATGCTCGCGATCGCAACGCCCTTCGGGGGATCGCGCTATGCGCGCGTGATGCCGATGCGGGCGTTGCGGGAGTTCTCGGCGCGCAACCCATCGATTGCGAGCCTCGCGCTGGACACGACCGTCAACGCGAAGATCGTGTCGGTCTACGCGCGATTCGATCCTCACATCCCCGGCGGGAGTGAGCTGCCCGGCGCCACGAACGTGCAGCTCGACACGGGCGGCCACTTTCGCATCCTCGGGCACGCCGACGTACTCGCGGAGCTCGCCACCTTGACGGATTGAGGGTTCAACGCCGGCTACCGCGCGAGCGTGAGAATCTCCGCGCCGTCCTCGGTGATCACAATCGTGTGCTCGGTGTGAGCGGTCATTCCCCCGGTTGAACTGCGCAACGTCCAGCCGTCGTCGTCGACCGCGAGCTGGTCCGTGTCGTCCATGACCCACGGTTCGAGGGCGAGCATCAGGCCGGGGCGCAACGTGTACCCGCGACCCGCGCGACCTGCGTTCGGCACGTGCGGATCCTGGTGCATGGTCGTCCCAATGCCGTGGCCGCCGAACTCGGTATTGATGGGGTACCCGGCTTCGCTCAACACCGTGCCGATGGCATGCGACAGATCGCCGATGCGCGCTCCAGGGCGAGCGGCCGCGATACCCGCGGCCAGCGCGCGCCGGGTGGTCTCGATCATCGCAAGGGTCTCGGGAGGCTGGGTGTCGCCCACGACGAAGCTGATCGCCGCATCGGCCGCGACGCCGCGCAATGTCACCGCCAGGTCCAGGGTCAACTTGTCGCCGTCCGCGAGCGCGTAGTCGCGCGGGCGGGCGTGCAGCACCGCGTCGTTCACCCCCGTGCAGATGTAGTGGCCGAAGGGACCCCGACCAAACGACGGCGCGTAGTCGACGTAACACGACTGCGCGCCCGCCTCGGCGATCATCTGCTTGGCCCACCGGTCAATGTCCAGCAGGTTGGTGCCCACCGTGGCGCGGTGGCGCAGCGTCTCCAGAATCTCGCCCACCAGCGCGCCGGTGTCGCGCGCCCGAGCGACCTCGGCGGGGCTGAGGATCTCGATCATGCGGGCCTCAGGCAGGGTTGTACGGCGACACCACGACGTCGACCCGCTGGAACTCCTTGAGGTCCGAGTAACCGGTGGTCGCCATCGAACGGCGCAGCGCTCCCATGATGTTGGTGGTGCCGTCGGCGCGGTGGCCCGGCCCATTGAGGATCTCCTCCAGGGTGCCCGCCGTGCCCACCTCGACGCGCTCCCCGCGCGGCAGCTCGTCGTGGTAGGCCTCCTGGCCCCAGTGGAAGCCGCGGCCCGGCGCGCCCGAGGAGCGAGCGAGCGCCGCCCCGATCATCACCGCATCGGCCCCACAGGCGAACGCCTTGACCAGGTCGCCGGAGCGACCGAGCCCGCCGTCAGCGATGACGTGCACGTACCGTCCGCCCGACTCATCGAGGTAGTCCCGCCGCGCGGCCGCGACGTCCGAGACCGCAGTAGCGAGCGGGGCGTGAATGCCCAGCGTGGTGCGCGTGCGCTGCGCGGAGCCGCCGCCAAAGCCCACGAGCACGCCCGCCGCACCCGTGCGCATGAGGTGCAATGCCGCCTGGTACGTCGCCGCCCCGCCCACGATGACCGGCACGTCCAGGTCGTAGATGAACTTCTTGAGGTTGAGAGGCTCGGCGTCGCTCGAGACGTGCTCGGCGCTCACCGTGGTGCCGCGAATCACAAACAGGTCCACCCCGGCCTTCAACACCGTCTCGTAGTGCTCCTGGGTGCGCTGCGGGCTCAGGGCGCCGGCGACGGGCACGCCTGCGGCACGGATCTCTTGCAGCCGGGCCGTGATCAGCTCGTCCTTGATGGGCTCGCTGTAGATCTCCTGCATGCGGGCCGTAGCCTCGTCCGGACTAAAGCCCGCGATCTGCTTGAGCAGCGGCGTGGGGTCTTCGTAACGCGTCCACAGTCCCTCGAGGTCGATTACTCCGAGGCCGCCCAGGTGCCCGAGCTCAATCGCGGTCGCGGGGCTCATCACGGAGTCCATTGGCGCCGCGAGCACGGGAATGTCGAACTGGAAGGCGTCGATCTGCCAGGACAGGCTCACCTGCCTGGGGTCGCGCGTGCGCCGCGATGGCACCACCGCGACGTCGTCGAAGGAGTATGCGCGGCGGCCTCGCTTGCCGCGTCCGATCTCGATCTCATTGCTCACCGGCCCAGCCTATCCGGCCCGCCGTGTCAGTCGAGCGTGGGAGAGTTAAGGCCATGAGCTGGCTAGACGCGACCATGGTGGGATTCGACACCGAGACCACCGGCATCTCCACCGAGCGCGATCGGATCGTGACCGCGGCGATCATCACCCGCACGGGCAGCGAAACGAGCACCCGCGACTGGCTCATCGACCCGGGCGTCGAGATCCCGGAGCGCGCCACCGAGGTCCACGGCATCACCACCGAGCGGGCGCGTGCGGAAGGCGTCCAGCCGGCCGATGCGCTCGAAGAGATCGCGGGCGCGCTCGCCGAGGCTCTGGTCGCCGGGGTGCCCGTCGTGGGCTTCAACGTCCAGTACGACCTGTCGATCCTCGAGGCCGAGTTGGCTCGGAACTCGCTGCCCTCGCTCGCCTCGCGCGTGCCTGCCGGGGTGCGACCCATCGTGGACCCGTATGTGCTGGACCGGCACCTGGACCGGTTCCGCAAGGGCAAGCGCAAGCTCATCGACCTGTGCACGCTGTATGCGGTGCCTGTCGTGGCCGACGACCTTCACGCGGCTGACGCTGACGTGCTCGCGACGCTGGACTTGGTTCACGCCCTCGCTGCGGCCTATCCGACCATCCGCGAGGTCGACCTCGACGCTCTCCACGATCAGCAGATGGCGGCGCACCGTGCGTGGGCCACCAACTTCGCGGCGTGGCTCACGTCGCGTGGCCGCACCGATGACCTGCCCCGGCCCGAGTGGCCCGTGGCTCTTGCCCCCACCCCAGGCGACACCGCGGCCCTTGACACAGCGGCCCCGGAAGACCTGACGCCTTCGGCCGCCCCGGCTAACCTCATCGCGCCAGACGGCTCGACCGGTTCCGATGGAGCAGCCGCGCCCGCCGACACCGCAGCACCTGACACCGTGACACCCGACACCGCAGCACCCGACACCGTGGAACCTGAACCGGCGCCTGCGGAGCCGCACTCCCCCCGGGTGCCCAGGGCACCGCGCGCGCCCGCATCGGACCCGCCGCAGTCGGGGACCGAGTCCTTGTTCTAGCCTCGCCGCCGCGCCCAGGCCTACCCGCCCCCGCATCGTCACGCGGGATAGCGTGGGACGAAAGCCTCAGGAGGTGGCAATGACGCCCACGGACACGCCCCATGGACCGCTGGAAGACGCCAAGTCGCAACTCGCGGAAGCGGCGCAGCATCTGGGAACCGACCCCGGTGTGCACCGCATGCTCGCGACCAGCAGGCGCGAGATGGCGGTGTCGATCCCACTGCGACGCGATGACGGAACCATCGCGGTCTACGAGGGCTTCCGGGTGCAGCACAACTTCTCGCGCGGCCCCGCGAAGGGCGGGCTCCGGTACAGCACGGCCGTGGACCTCGACGAGGTGCGCGCCCTCGCCATGTGGATGACGTGGAAGTGCGCCTTGGTCGACGTCCCCTACGGCGGCGCGAAGGGTGGCATCGCAATCGAGCCGCGAGACCACTCGCAGGCGGAACTGGAGCGCGTCACGCGGCGCTACACGTCAGAGATCCTGCCGATCATCGGCCCGGAGATCGACATCCCGGCGCCCGACATCGGCACCGACGAGCGGACCATGGCGTGGATCATGGACACCTACTCGGCCTCCGTGGGCCACACGGTCCCCGGCGTCGTGACGGGCAAACCCATCAGCCTGGGCGGCTCGCTGGGGCGAGCGACGGCCACCTCGCGAGGCGTCGCGCACATCGCGCTGATGGCGATGGCGCTGCGTGGCATCGACCCACAGGGCGCGACCGCCGCCGTCCAGGGCTTTGGCAAGGTCGGGCGTGGGGCCGCCAAGTTCCTCGCGGACGCCGGCGTTCGGGTGCAGGCGGTGAGCGACGTCGACGGCGCAGTGTGGGCCGGGGACGGCCTCGACATCCAGCGCCTCGGGGCGCACGCCGACCTCACTGGCAGCGTCGCCGGGTTCGATGGAGTCGAGCAGATTGACCCCGCGTCGCTGGTGACGCTGGATGTCGACCTCGTCGTGCCGGCGGCCGTCGAGGGAGTGATCACTGCGGCGAACGCGGACCGGGTGCGCGCAAAGATCATCGTCGAGGGCGCCAACGGCCCCACGACGGCCGGCGCGGACGCGATCCTCGCCGACAGCGATGTGCTGATCGTGCCGGACATCCTCGCGAACGCGGGCGGCGTCATCGTCTCGTATTTCGAGTGGGTACAGGCGAACCAGGCGTACCAGTGGACCGAGCGCGAGGTGAAGGAGCGCCTCGAGGAGCGGCTCACCCGGGCGTGGCACGACGTGGTGGAGTACTCGGGGTTGCACCGCATGTCGTACCGGCAGGCGGCGACGGCACTCGCGGTGCGCCGCGTGATCGAGGCCCACGAGCTGCGCGGCCTCTACCCCTAGCCGAATGCGCCCCACAGGGACATGAGTGCTACTTCTGGGCTAGAACTTGCAGTCATGTCCCTCCAGGGCGCCGCGCGCCGTACGGCGAGGCGGGGGCGG
This sequence comes from Demequina sp., assembly GCA_046295115.1. Taxonomy (GTDB): domain Bacteria; phylum Actinomycetota; class Actinomycetes; order Actinomycetales; family Demequinaceae; genus Demequina. The sequence continues at coordinate 3,025 of JBKBNW010000041.1, read as the reverse complement.
CGGCGCGGGGTGAAGTGAAGCGGTCAGGAGACCAGCACGCGCCACAGCATCGTCAAGGACACGACAACAATCAGCACGCGCAGCACCATCGGGTGCACCCGCAGCAGAATGTGCGAGCCGATGTACGCGCCGATCAACTGACCCACGATCATCACCCCGCCCACCAGCCACAGCACCTTGCCCGCGACGATGAACACGATCAGTGAGGCCACGTTGGTGGCGAAGTTGAGGGTCTTGGCGATCGCGGTGGACCGACGCAGCGGCAACGCGCGCAGCGCCACCCCCGACAGCGCGTAAAGGGAACCGGTCCCCGGCCCGAAGGCGCCGTCGTACGCGCCGATCGCGGGCACCACGGTCGCCTCGTACACCGGGTCGCTCATGCGGGGCTTCTCGGGCGGCTGGTGCGAGCGCGGGACAAAGAGAAAGTAGGCGGCGATCAGCGCCAGCACCACCGGGATAATCACCTCGAGCGAATCAACGGGCACAAAGAGAATCGCGATGGTGCCCGCAACGGATCCAACGAAGGCCCACAGCATGGGCCACCGCACGTCCGCCCACTTCACGCCATGACGACGTATCACCTGGTATGTCGCCATTCCCGTGCCCGCGGGCGCCTGGAGTTTATTGGTGCCCAGCGCCTGCAGCGGCGGCACGCCGGCGAGCAGCAGCGCGGGCACGGTGATGAGCCCGCCGCCGCCCGCGAGCGTGTCGAGGCAGCCCGCGACCAGTGCGACGACCGCCAAAATCGCGAGCGCCTGCCAGGTGATCTCCACCCGTTAGCGCCCTGACACTATGGGCGGCCCTGGTAGTTGGGCGCCGCGACGGTCATCTGGATGTCGTGAGGGTGGGACTCCTTGAGCCCCGCAGGGGTGATGCGCACAAACTTGCCGCGCTCACGCAACTCGTCGACGGTACGTGCACCCACGTAGAACATCGACTGGCCGAGCCCGCCGACCAACTGTCGCGCGACGTCGCCGAGCGAGCCCTTGAACGGCACACGGCCCTCGATGCCCTCGGGGATCAGGTCGTCGTCGCTGGGGGCGTCGGACTGGAAATAGCGGTCCTTGGAGTACGACTTCCGGCCGCGCGAAGCCATGGCACCCATCGATCCCATGCCGCGGTAACTCTTGTACTGCTTGCCGCTCACGAGCACGAGGTCGCCCGGGGCCTCAGCACACCCGGCGAACAGGGAGCCCAGCATCACGGACTCAGCGCCGGCCACGAGAGCCTTGGCAATGTCGCCCGAGTACTGCAGGCCGCCGTCGGCGATCACGGGCACTCCCGCGGGACCGGCGGCCTTGTATGCCTCGTACACCGCGGTGATCTGCGGCACGCCCACTCCGGCAACCACACGCGTGGTGCAGATCGAGCCGGGGCCCACCCCCACCTTGACGGCGTCCACGCCAGCGTCGACGAGCGCCTGCGCGCCCTCCCGGGTCGCGACGTTGCCGCCAATCACCTGCACGTGCGCGGTCGCAGGGTCCGACTTGAGCCGGGCGATCATGTCGATCATGGCCTGGGCGTGCCCGTGCGCGGTGTCCACGACGAGCGCATCCACGCCGGCGTCGACGAGCGCAACCGCCCGCTCCCAGGCGTCGCCGAAGAACCCGACGGCCGCCGCGACGCGCAGACGCCCCTGCTCGTCCTTGGTTGCCTTGGGGTACAGCTCGGTCTTGACGAAGTCCTTGACGGTGATCAGCCCCGTGAGGCGCCCGGTGTCGTCCACGAGCGGCAACTTCTCGATCTTGTGCTCCCCCAGGAGCGCGGCGGCCTCGTCGTTCGACATGCCTTCGCGGCCCGTGATGAGCGGCATCGCGGTCATGACCTCGCGGACCTTGCGCGACTCGAACTCGCGCGGGTTCACGAACCGCAGGTCGCGATTGGTGATGATGCCCAGCAGCGTCCTGTCCTCGTCCACGACGGGCAGCCCCGACACGCGGTACTTGCCGCACAGCGCGTCGAGTTCCGCGAGCGTCGCGTCAGGCCCCACCGTGACGGGGTCAGAGATCATGCCTGACTCGGAGCGCTTGACGATCTCGACCTGGTGCGCCTGGTCCGCGATCGACAGGTTGCGGTGCAGCACTCCGATGCCCCCGTGACGCGCCATCGCGATCGCCATGCGGGACTCGGTGACGGTGTCCATCGCCGCGCTGGCCAAGGGGATCGCGATGCGGATGCCGCGCGTGAGGCGCGTCGAGGTGTTCACCTCGGAAGGGATGACATCGCTCTGACCCGGCAGCAGCAACACGTCGTCGTAGGTGAGTCCAGTGAAACCGAAGGGGTCGTGATCAGCGCTCGCCATGGGGCAAAGTCTACGGCCCGGTCCCGTGCGGGCGTACACGGCCGATGCGGGGGTCGCCGGCCATCGCGCGCTCACCCGCTGCGTGCCGGCTGGGGTCTAGCCAAGCCGCCCGTCGGAGGGTATGAATGGAGGTGACAGGTGAATCGTTATCTTCTCGTTATCGGGTATTGACGTTTCCGATTAGTCCGGATTACGGTAATTGCACTAGTCGCGTTCGGCTCAACGTTGAGCCGAGGGTGAGGACACGACCCGAGGTAGGAGCGCCATGGATACCGTCGCTAAGTTGCCCCCGCCAACGCAGGACCAGTGGGAGTGGCAGTACGAAGGTGCCTGCCGCGCGGCGGACACCGACTTGTTCTTCCACCCCGAAGGTGAGCGTGGTGCCGCCCGGCGTCGACGGGCGGAGGCGGCCAAGGAGTACTGCCAGCGCTGCCCCGTGCTCGACACCTGCCGCGAGCGCTCGCTGGTCGCCCGCGAGCCTTTTGGAGTGTGGGGCGGCCTCAGCGAGGACGAGCGCCACGCGATCCTGGCGGGCCGCCTGAAGAAGGCGAGCTAGACCTCAACCCGGGCGAGCGCATCGGGTAGGGCAAGAGAAAAGGCCCCGGGGATACCCCGGGGCCTTGACTCTGTGGTGTCGCTTAAGACACGACGCCCAGCAGGTCGCGCGCCGAGAGGATGAGAACATCCTCGCCGCCGTACTTGACCTCGGTGCCGCCGTACTTG
>JBKBNW010000040.1:0-13869 GCA_046295115.1 Demequina sp. | reverse complement strand
AGTAGGCGCGCATGCGCTCACGGAACTGCAGGTCATCGGACGGCCTCCACTCGAGGTCTTGCGCCCACAGCGAGTCCCAGTCGTACAGCACGGCGACGTCCGCCCGAACTGTGCTGCCCTGGAGCTCGGCCAGGTCCTTGAGGTGCTTGCCGAGTTGGGTGACCTCACGGAACACCCGCGAGTCCTTCCCCGCGTGAGGGACCATCGCGGAGTGGAACTTCTCCGCACCAGAGCGCGACGCACGCCACTGGAAGAACATGATCGCGTCCGCGCCGCGGCCCAGGTGGGTAAGCGCGTTGCGGCGCATCTCACCCGGCCGCTTGGCGACGTTGCGCCCCTGCCAGTTGACGGCGGAGGTCGAGTGCTCCATGAGTATCCACGGCCGCCCTCGTCCTACCGAGCGAGTGAGGTCGGCGGCCAGGGCCAGCCCGATGTGGGCGTGTTCATCCGCGGCCCACAGGTAGTGGTCGTCCGAGACGACGTCCATCTCTTCGCCCCACTTCCACAGGTCAGTGTTCCAGGACTGGTGGGCCATGAGGTTGGTCGTGATGGGCTGCGTGGCGTGGGCGCGGATCGCGTCTCGCTCGATGCGGAAGCACTCGCGCAGCTGGTCGTCGGTGAAGCGCGCCCAGTCGAGCTTCATGGCCGGATTCGCCACCGACGGCATGGCCGCGGGCGCGACCACGTGCTCCCAATCGTCATAGTGCTGACCCCAGAAGGCGGTGCCCCACGCCCCGTTCAGGCCTTCGAGCGTGCTGTAGCGGCGTTGCAGCCAGCGCTGCCATGAGGCGACGGCGCGCGGGGAGAAGTCCTCGCCCACGGGCACGCCGAACTCGTTGTGAACGTGCCACATCACCACTGCGGGGTGATCCGCGTAACGGGTAGCGAGCTCTGTCGCGAGCCGCTCAATCGCGGCGCGGTACTCGGGAGATGCGTGTGACGCCATTCCGCGCGAGCCGAAGCCCATGACGGTGCCGTCCTTGGAGATCACGCGAGAGTCGGGGTAGGCGTGGAAGAACCAGGCGGGCGGGGACACGCTCGGGGTGCCGAGGTCCGCCGCAATCCCGTTCGCGTGCAACAGGTCGAGTAGCTCGTCCATCCACGCGAAGTCGAACAGGCCCTCTTTCGGCTCGAGCAGGGCCCACGAGAAGATGCCGACGCTCACCAGGTTGACGCCCGCCTCACGCATCAGCGCGACGTCCTCGTCCCACACCTCGCGCGGCCACTGCTCGGGGTTGTAGTCCCCCCCGTAGGCAAGGCCATCGAGATTGGGCCAGGCGAGCTGCGTCATGACACTCCATTGAGTCGAGCGGCGTGCGCCGCGAGCGTTGGCCACGTCACACAACTGTGACCGGTCCCAGTTTTACGCCCGCCGTGCCGGAATTGCAAACGTCAGCGGCACATCGTGACGCAACCGTGACGGACGTGCTTGCCGCAAGTGGAAACGCTTACATTGTGCGACAAAATCTCACCCGAGGGCGGATTGTCCGGTTCCTTGTAACCAAATCGTCATGATGTGCAGTCAGAACCCCGAGGAGTGGCCCCACACAGGGATAGGCTCAGGCGTCGTGGAGACCCAGACAGTTCAGTCGGCAGGCGCGGCCCGGCGCAAGCCGACCATCCGCGACGTCGCGGCGGCGGCCGGGGTCTCCCGCGGCACGGTGTCCCGGGTCCTCAACGGCGGGCACTGGGTGTCGCCCGAGGCTCGCACCGCTGTCGAGCAGGCGATCGAGACCACCGGGTACTACGCCAATCATCACGCCCGGTCGTTGGCGACAGGTCGCGCGAACTCGGTGGCCTTCCTCCTCACCGAACAGCATCAGCTGCTCTTCGAGGACCCAACGTTTCCGCGGCTCCTGCGCGGCGCCGCCGAGGCGCTCGCGCAGCGACACAAGACCCTCGTCCTACTTGTCGCCGGCACGCCGGAGGAGCGCGAGAACGTCGCCCAGTTCGTCGGTGCCGGCCATGTCGACGGCGTGCTGCTGATCTCGTCGCACGAGCGTGATCCCCTGCTCGAGTCCCTGCTGTCCTCCGGCGTGCCGACCGTGGTGTGCGGCGTCCCACTCGGGCACCAGGACGAGGTCACCTCGGTGTCGGTCGACGAGGTCGGCTCGGCGCGCACCGCGACGCGCCACCTGATGGATCTAGGGCGCACCCGCCTGGCGATGATCACCGGCCCTCCCGACACCCCGGGCGGCAAGTTCCGCGTGGTGGGCTTCCAGGAGGAGCTCGGGGACGCCTTCTCTGCTGATCTTGTGGAGGAAGGCGACTACTCGCTCCAGTCCGGTGCCGACGCCATGGCGCGCCTGCTCGAGCGCGCCCCCGACATCGACGCCGTGTTCGCGGCGTCCGACCGCATGGCGGCGGGGGCGATCGCGACGCTCCGCAAGGCTGGCCGTTCGGTGCCTGGCGACGTCGCAGTGGTGGGGTTCGACGATTCAGGGCTTGCGGCCACGCTCGATCCGCCGCTCACCACCATGCGGCAACCGTTCGGCCAGATCAGCGCCACGATGGTCGAACTGCTGCTCGAGATCGTGGATGGTCGGCCGGCGCAATCGGCCACGTTGCCCACCGAACTGATAGTCCGCGCAACAACCTGACCTTTGTATCGGACAGGCACCGGGAAGGGCCGCGCTACCGACCACTCCACATAGCCGGTAAGTTCGATGCATGCCGTTCCATGGTCAACTGTCCGTAGGCCGCATCCCGATCGTGGGGGTGGGCCCATCGCTCGAAGAGGGCCGCTGGCCGGCCCGTGCAGTCGTCGGGGAGGCGGTGCCCATCTGGGCGACCATCTTCCGCGAGGGCCACGACGCGGAGGGCGCCACGGTGGTGGTGACCCGCCCAGACGGCAAGCGGGATGTGATCCCGATGCCGTGCACCGACTGGGGCAACTCACTGTACGAGGCGGCGTGGGTGCCCACACTGGAGGGCCACCACACCTTCCATGTCGAGGCGTGGTCGGATCCCTACGCGACGTGGGCCCACGCGGCCGTGCTCAAGGTCAAGGCCGGCGTCGACGTGCACCTCATGCTCGACGACGGCGTCACGGTGCTGACGCGCGCGCTCAAGGAGGTGAGGCGCACCGCCGCAGGCAAGGCCCTCCTGAACGAGGCGATCACCGCTCTCGGGGACGCGTCGCTCGAGCCTGAGTCCCGGCTCGCGCTCGCCGTCGGGGATGACGTCGCTAGCGAGATGACTGCCCGCCCGCTGCGCGAGTGGGTGAGCCCCTCCGCGGTCTACCCCCTGCTCATTCAGCGCGAGAAGGCCCTGGTCTCTGCGTGGTACGAGATCTTCCCGCGGTCCGAGGGCGCGCGCCAGGTCAAGAAGACGGGCGAGTGGCGCTCGGGAACGTTCGCCACCGCCGCCAAGCGTCTTCCGGGCATCGCGGCGATGGGCTTCGACGTCGTCTACCTCACCCCGATCCACCCCATCGGCACCACCCACCGCAAGGGCCGTAACAACTCGCTCCAGGCGGAGCCGGGCGACCCCGGCAGCCCCTACGCGATTGGCGCGGCCGACGGCGGCCACGACGCGATCCACGCGGACCTGGGGACCATGCGCTCGTTCAAGGCCTTCGTCGCCCGTGCGCACGAGAACGGCCTCGAGGTGGCCCTCGACCTCGCCCTTCAATGCTCACCCGACCACCCCTGGGTCACGGAGCACCCCGAGTGGTTCACGACCCGCACCGACGGCACCATCGCCTACGCGGAGAATCCCCCCAAGAAGTACCAGGATATTTACCCGCTCAACTTCGACAACGACCCCGAGGGCATCTATCAGGCGGTGCGTGAGGTCCTGCAAGTCTGGATCGACGCGGGAGTGACGCTGTTCCGCGTCGACAATCCGCACACCAAACCGCTGCCGTTCTGGGAGCGGCTGCTCGCGGACGTGGCGCGCACCCGGCCGGACGTCATCTTCCTGGCCGAGGCGTTCACCCGGCCAGCGATGATGCACACCCTCGCGCGCATCGGCTTTCACCAGTCGTATACGTACTTCACGTGGCGCCAGAACGCCGCGGAGATGGGCGAGTACCTCGAGGAGGTCTCCGACCGTGAGTCCTCGTTCTACATGCGCCCCAACTTCTGGCCGACGACGCACGACATCCTGACGCCGGACATGCAGGCGGGCGGCGCTGCCCTGTTCAAGGCACGCGCCGTGCTCGCGGCCACCGGGTCGCCGAGCTACGGCATCTACACCGGCTACGAATTCGTCGAGAACGTGCCGCGCCCCGGCGTCGAAGAGCAGATCGACAACGAGAAGTACGAGTACAAGCCCCGCGACTGGGCCGAGGCGGACCGCTATGGCGTCCAAGACCTGCTCACGCGCCTCAACAGCGCGCGCGCTCGTCACGTCGCGCTGCGACGGCTCCGGGGCCTGACGCTGCACTCGAGTTCCAACGAGGACATCCTGTGCTTCTCGCGGCACGTGCCCGCGGCCGAGTCCCCCACCGGCAAGGCGGACACCGTGATCGTGGCCGTGAGCCTCGATCCCCATGTGGTGCGCGATGCAATCATCACGCTGGACATGGCGGCGCTGGGCCTCACCGACGATGCACGCATGGTGGTCGACGACGCGCTGACGGACTCGACGTTCACGTGGGGCAAGGAGTTCTATGTCCGGTTCGACCCCGCAGTCACCATGGCACACGTGGCCGGGGTGCGCGGGCTGTGAAGGGCACGCACGCAATCGGATCCCGCGGGGACGCTAGGGTGAGGTGGACGAATGAGAACTCTCCCCTGCTACACGGGACGACGGCGGCCACCCGGTGCCGCTCGGCGATCGAAGACAGGTTGGTGATGCGCCATGGCAGCTAAGGACGTTGACAGGGGCGCGCTCGCAGAGATCGCGGCCGGAACCCACCACGAACCCCACGCGGTGCTTGGGCCCCACGTCGGTGAGGGCGGCGTCTCGGTGCGCGTGCTGCGCCCCCTAGCGACCACGGTGTCCATCGAGACTCTGGACGGGTCGTACGACGCGGTTCACGAGTACGAGGGTGTGTGGCGCGCGGACCTTCCCGGGGACGAGGCGCCCGACTACCGCATCCACGTGACGTACGCGGACGAACCGCTCGTGCAAGACGACCCGTACCGCTTCTTGCCAGTACCCGGCGAGCTCGACCAGCACCTCATTCGGGAGGGCCGTCACGAGCGGCTGTGGGACGTGCTGGGCGCGAACGTGCGCCGATTCCCCTCAGTGCTGGGTGACGTCACCGGCACGTCGTTCGTCGTGTGGGCGCCCAATGCCCGATCCGTGCGCGTCGTCGGGGAGTTCAACAGCTGGAACGGCGTCACCCACGCGATGCGCTCGCTCGGCTCGACAGGCCTGTGGGAGCTGTTCATTCCCGGCGTCGGCGACGGCACCAAGTACAAGTACGAGATCCTCGGCCGTGACGGCCACTGGAAGCAGAAGGCCGACCCGATGGCGCGGTCGACCGAGGTGCCCCCCAAGACCGCATCGGTCGTGACCGAGTCCTCGTACGAGTGGCGCGACGCCGACTGGATGGCCAAGCGCGCGAACTCGGAGCCGCACCGCGCCCCGATGAGCGTCTACGAGGTTCACCTGGGTTCGTGGCGCCAGGGACTGAGCTACCGAGAACTCGCCCGAGAGCTCGTCGAGTACGTGTCCGAGATGGGCTTCACCCACGTCGAGCTGATGCCCGTGATGGAGCACCCGTTCGGCGGCTCGTGGGGCTATCAGGTCACGTCCTACTACGCCCCGACCTCGCGGTTCGGTTCGCCCGACGAGCTGCGCTATTTCATTGACGAGATGCATCAGGCCGGCATCGGCGTGCTGCTCGACTGGGTGCCGGGCCACTTCCCCAAGGACGAGTGGGCGCTCGGGCGCTTTGACGGTACCCCGCTGTACGAGCACCCCGACCCGCTGCGCGGGGAGCAGCCCGACTGGGGCACGTTCATCTTCGACTTCGGCCGGCGCGAGGTGCGCAACTTCCTGGTCGCCAACGCCCTGTACTGGCTGCAGGAGTTCCACGCGGACGGCCTGCGGGTCGACGCGGTGGCCTCGATGCTCTACCTCGACTACTCGCGCGGCGCCGGCCAGTGGCGCCCGAACATCCACGGCGGCCGCGAGAACCTCGACGCAATCGCGTTCCTGCAGGAGACCAACGCCACCGCGTACCGTGCGAGCCCCGGCATCGTCATGGTTGCTGAGGAGTCCACCGCGTGGCCGGGCGTCACCGCCCCCACCTCTGGCGGCGGGCTCGGATTCGGGCTCAAGTGGAACATGGGCTGGATGAACGACACCCTGCGCTACTTGCACGAGGATACGATCAACCGCTCGTATCACCACCACACCATCACCTTCTCGCTGATGTACGCGTTCTCGGAGCAGTTCATGCTGCCCCTCAGCCACGACGAGGTGGTCCACGGCAAGGGCTCTCTGCTGACCCGCATGCCGGGCGACCACTGGCAGAAGGTCGCCGGCATCAGGGCGCTCTTTGCGTACCAGTGGACTCACCCGGGCAAGCAACTGATCTTCATGGGCGACGAGTTCGGCCAAGAGGCGGAGTGGTCGGAGGGCCGCTCGCTCGACTGGTGGCACCTCGACGACACCCTGCACGCGGGCCTCAAGGACCTCGTCCGGGACCTCAACCACCTCTACCTCGACACCCCCGCCCTGTGGGAGCGCGACGCGGATCCCCAGGGATTCACGTGGATCGAGGCCGACGACACCGACCGCAACCTCATCGCGTTCTTGCGTTGGGACAGCCGCGGCGAGCCGGTCGCGGTGGTCATCAACTTCTCCGCAGTGCCGCACGAGCGGTACCGCCTGGGCCTGCCTTCCGGCGGCGTCTGGGACGAGGTGCTGAACACGGACGCCGAGGCCTACGGCGGCTCGGGCGTGGGCAACCTCGGCGAGGTCCGTGCGGCAGACAAGGCGCACGGCACGTGGGACCACTACGCCGAGCTGCGGATCCCGCCGCTGGGTGCCGTGGTGCTCCGACCGCGCCACTGACTCGACGCCCCTGTCCGGCGGCCAGCGTCAACTGGTGCCGGACAGGACGGCGTGAGCCCCTACAGGGGTCAACCAGTGCCGGACAGCGTGGTTAGAACAGTGCCGCCGCGAGCGCCTGGCGCGCCTGAATCACACGCGGGTCGGCGGTGCCCACCACGTCGAACAATTCGATGAGGCGCACGCGTACCTGCTCGCGGTCGGGGCCGGCGCTCACGCGCACGGTGTCGATGAGGCGCGCGAACGCGTCCTCGACCTGCCCGCCCATCACGTCGAGGTCCGCGACGGCCATTTGCGCCTCGATGTCCTGGGGCGCGTTCGCTGCCGCGGCGCGCACTGCCCCGTGGTCGGCGAGCCGACTGCGCTCCATAAGCGCGACTTGTGCCCGGCCGGCCCGCGCATCGGCGTCCTTCGGATTCTCGCGCAGCGCACGGTCGTACGCATCGATCGCCGCGACGTAGTCCTCGCGCTCGATCGCGTCGTATGCCTCTTGGTGCAGCGGCGGCAGCGGTGGGGGCTCGGGCTCGCCCTGCGGCTGCGCCGGCGCGCCGCCCACGCGGCCGCTCACGCCGTTCTGGCGTGCGATCTCTAGCACCTGGTCGAGCACGCCGATGATCTGCTCTTCCTCCGCGTTGCCCTGGAACAGCGGGGCGGGACGAGCCGCGATCAACGCCATCACGGTCGGGACCGCCTGAACCTGGAAGGCCCCCGCGACCGTCATCTGGGTGTCGATGTCGCAGGTCGCCAAGATGAACGCCCCGTCGTAGCGCGTCAGCAGCGTCCGCATGCGCTCGACCAGTTCCTTCGACGCCGGAGAGGCGTTGGACAGGAACACGATGACGACTGGCACCTGGGCCGACTGCTGCGCCAACTCCTGGAGACTGTGCTCGGTCACCTCGACCGGGGCCGGCGCGGGTGCCTGCGGCGGCGCGGCGGCCTCCACCGGCTGCTTGGCCTTCATCAGCTGTGCGAGGTCGACGGAGCCGCGCAGCGGCACCTCGGGATTGTCAGCGGTCATGCTTGCCTAACTGTCAGAGACTTTGATGAGGGTGTGCTCGGCCGCGACCACTGCAGGCAGCGCGTCGACGTCCGGGCCGGGGATGTACAGCACGATCATGTCGAGGTACTCGTGGGTCACGGTGTCGTCGAGCTCGCCCTCGAGCAGCGGCTCGTCACCCGCGGGGATCGACACGGTCGCATCCTCGACGCTGAACGATGACGTCAGGCGGATCGGTGCGAACACCAGCGCGCCCCCGTCCGCCGTCCCCATCACGTGCGAGCGCCCAACGTTCGTGTCGATGGTGTCGGTGTACTCGCCGTCGGAGTCCTCGGCGGCCTCGGTGAGCGTCTCCCGCGCCGCGAACAGTCGCTGACGGTACGAGTCCGCCTCGAACTCATCCTCGAACTCAGAGCCTTCGCCCTCGCGCAGCAGCGCCACGTAGTTGGTGAGCACCGTCTCTGGCGTGGGGTCGAGCGTGTCGCTAGACATCTCGAGCTGCTCGGCACCGGACGAGGTCCCGGGCATCGCGGGCAGGGTGGCTCCGGGAATCATGTGGGCCCACCCGCGCAGCTGGTACTCCGCGTCGATCGAGTCCTGAATCCACATCAGCACCACGGGTGTCACGTCGTCGGAGGCCTGCTCGGTGACGGCCACCAGCGTGCGCGGCCACGTCTCGGCGCCCGAGACGTAGACGGCCTGCATGGTCGACGGGATCTCCGTGAGTGCCGGACCGTCCTCTTCCCCGGCCAGCACATACTCGATCGCGCGCAGTTCCTTGGCGTCGCCGCCCACGCGATCGGTGAGCAGCTCGGCGTCGCGGGCCGCGTCGGCGGCAGCAAGTTCCGCGAGCGTCTCGTCAATCACGCGCGCCGTCTGCTCCTCGAGGAGCGCAGCGGCCTCGGTCATCGGAGGCGCCGAGGTGACTGGCGCTGGCACGTCGGCTACGCATCCCGTGAGCAGGACGGCGCCTGCGGCGGCGGCGGCCGCGGCGCTTATGAGGCGGTTCATCGGCGCTCCTGTCCTGGGTCGTCGTCGGGTGTGCGCGGCGCGGCCGGGGATGCGGCCGATGCGGGGGGCGCGTCGTCTTCGAGACTCGCGTCGGGTAGGTGCTGGCCCTTCGCGCGGCGCGCCCGTCGGCTACTCGGGCTCAGGCCCTCGTCGGTATCTCCTGCACGCTGGCGTTTGGCCATCCACTCCTCGCCACGAGCCTGCACCGGGCGCAGATCGACAAAGCGCAGCAAGAGCGCGATAACGCCCACCGCCACCAGGAACGCTCCCCACCAGATCAGCGGGGTGATCCAGCCGTCGTCGACGTCGCGCGTCAGCGCGAGGTCTGTCCCGGACAGCGGGCTGCCATCCTCACTGACGATCACCAAGGTCTCCCCTGGCGGAACCTGAGAGGCCTTGATGGACAGGCGGTCAGTGCCTCTCCAGTCGGCGCGCCAATGGTCCTGAGAGGTCGTTGCCACTATGTCGACCGGCTCCGGCTCGGACTCGTCATCCTGCGCGGAGGGCGAGGGACTGGGGCTGGCCTCCACAGCGGGAGAGGGCGACGCAGATGGCGACGGAGTCGCCGTCGGCTCGACGGGTTCGAGGGACTCCGTCGACAGCGTCTCCCACGATGGCAGGCCCGACACCCGGGTCGCTGCCTGGGACGCGAGCCACGCCTCGGCGTCGGCAGGGCGTGCGGTCAGGGCGACGATCGCGCCGTCGCCGGAGACGCCAATGCGGGACTCGCCCGCGAAGGCGACCATCTCTGGCTCGTAGACCACGACGGCGGTCGTGATGTTCGCCGACGCGATCACGTCCCGCGGGGGGCGCTGCGACTCGGCGATCAGGCCGGCCGCTAACAGCAGCACGCCGATCACGCCGGCCACGAGCGCGGTTGTCCTTACACTCACACAAACCTCCAGATGTACGCGTCCACTCTAGGAGACAACGGGACAACGCTGCACAATGCCGCTTTGTCTCACCTCAGGGCGAGCACTACCCTGGGGAACGGACCGCGCGGCGATCACGTTCCGCGCGAGAGGAGATCTGCATGCCTGACGACGCCCTGCCCTTTCCGGTAGCAATGCGTGGCTACGACCGCGAGGCGGTCGCGGCGCACATCGCGCGCCTGGAAGATTCCGTTAAGGAGGCGCAGTCCTCCGCGCAGCAGGCACAGCACGATGCCGCGCAGATCCGAGCGCAGTTCGACGACGCCCAGCGGACCCTGCGTGAGTCCGAGCAGCCCAGCTACAAGGGACTCGGCGCCCGCGTCGAGCAGTTGCTGCGCTCCGCCGAGGAGCAGTCGTCCGACGTCGTTCAGCGCGCAAACACGCACGCGCAGGACACTGTCGCGCGCGCCAACGTCGCCGCCCAGCAGCTGCGTGCGCGCGCGGACAACGAGGTCGCGGAGATCCTCGCCCAGAGCCGCCGCGAGGCCGAAGACATCCGCACAGCGGCGGAGACGGACTCCACCAACGCCCGCGACGCCGCAGCTCGCCAAGCCAGCGAGATCGTCGAGAAGGCCAAGCGGGAGGCGGAGCGCCTCTCGTCTGCGATGGAGGCCGAGGCCGCAGAGCGCCGCGCCACCGCAGACCGCGAGGCCCACACCCTGCGCGCCACCGCGGAACGTGAGGCGACCGAGCTGCGTGTCACCTCTCAGCGCGAGGCCACCGAGCTGCTCGACCAGGCACGTGCCGAAGCGGACGAGCTTGTCCAGGGCGCTCAGCAGGATGCAGAGCGGCTTCACGCCCAGGGCGAGGAGGCCCTCGCAACTGCGCGGGATGAGGCGAAGACCATCGCCGCCGCCTCGGCGGACGCCCTCGCGACGGCGGAGGCCGAGGCCTCCGACGTGCGCACCACCGCCGACTCTCAGGCCGCGAGCATGCGTAACGAGGCGCAAACCTTCCTGACGCAGGCCAATCGCGACGCCGAGGCCTTGCGCGCCGACGCGGAAACCGCCGCACGCGATCTCCGACAGTCGGCCCAGCGCGAGGCGGACGCCCTCCGCGCCGAGAGCGACGAGTACGACGAACTTACGCGTGCAGACGCCGAGGACTACGCGACCGCGAGCCGCCGGGAGGCGGACGCCTACGACACAGGCACGCGCGCCGCCGCTGACGCTTACCGGGACCAGACGGTGGGCGACGCCGACCGTGCTGTGAAGGAGCAGCGAGTGCAGGCGGAGGCAGACGTTAACGCGTTGCGCGCCGACGCGGACCAGTACGACGGGGAGACACGCGCGGCGGCGGACCGTTACTCGGACGCCACCCGCGCATCCGCCGACGAGGACGCCGAGTCCGTGCGCGCGGCCGCCGACCAGTACGGGCACGACACTCGGGCTGCGGCCGATGACTACCGCGACCACACGCATGCAGGCGCGGATCGCTACGACAGCGAGACGCGGGAAGCGGCGGTCCAGTACGACCGCACCACCCGCGAGCAGGCAGATCAGGACGCCACAGGTGTGCGGGACGCCGCCGATCAGTACGACCGCGACACCCGGGCCGCCGCCGACGAGTACGTCGGTCAGACCCGCGCTGCGGCAGACGAGTACGACCGCACCACCCGCGAGCAGGCAGATCAGGACGCCACAGGCGTGCGTGACGCCGCCGAACAGTACGACAACGAGACCCGGGCCGCGGCCGATCAGTACGACCGCACCACCCGCGAGCAGGCAGACCAGGACGCCGAGGCGACCCGCGCGCTGGCCGAGGAAGACGCTGCCGCGACTCGCGCATCGGCCGACGACGATGCCGAGGCCGTCCGCGCCGCCGCCGATCTGTACGACCGCGACGCCCGCCAGGGGGCGGACGCGTACTCGCTGGCCACCCGCGAAGCCGGCGAGACTTACGCCCGCGGCGTCCGCAGGGATGCCGACGGCTACGACGTCACCACGCGCAAGGCCGTCGACGAATACGCGCAGACCACGCGGGGCGAGGCGGACGACCACGCCGCACGGGTGCGCCGCGAGGCTGAGAACTACGACGCTCACCTGCGCAACGAGACCGATGTGTACGCCGAGACCACCCGCCGGGAGGCTGACGCCTACGCACAGCAGACCCGCGATGGCGCGGACCGCGATGCGGCCAAGACGATCGCGACGGGCCGGGCCGAGGCAGAACAGCTCGTCTCTGACGCCGGTGCCGAGGCGAAGCACATCCTCACCATCGCCCGCAAGGACGGCGAAGAGGCGCGCACCACGGCGAACGCCGAGGCCGAGGGGGCACGGGAAGAGGCGCGTCGCACCCGCGAGGACCTGCTGGTGGAGATCGCGCAGCGTCGCGAGAAGGCAGAGCAGGACCTGAGCCGCCGGCTGGCCGAGGCCCAGGCCGAAGGCGCCGAGATGGTCGCCGACGCCCGCAGGCGCGCGGACGAGGCGGAGGAGCGGCTCAGCGCCGCACTCGAGCGCGCAGAGACCGTACGCCGGGAGGCAGAGGTCCACTCTCAGACACTGCTCACCAACGCCCGCAACAACGCAGACGAGATCGTCTCCAGCGCGCGCGAGCACGCGGAGTCCATCATCTCCGAGGCCGTGTCCGACGCGGAGCGCGAGCGTAACGCGGCCTCTCACGAGGTCGACGAGCTTAACCGTCAGCGCGAGTCCATTACCGGTTACCTCGACGACCTGCGCGGCCTGCTCGGAGCGGACCCGGTCGCGAGCCTCAAGAAGGCCGCCGGCGCGAGCGCTGCGGCCAAGCCAGCTAAGTCGGCCAAGTCCACCAAGTCGGATCAGTCAGCTCAGTCGGAGCAGTCAGCTCAGTCGGCCGACGACACTGCCGACCACGACGCCGCTCCTGCCGCCGACCGCGGATGACGCCGGTCCCGACGGGAGCGAGCCGCGCATGACGGATGGCTCTGAGGAGTCGCCGCACCTGCGGCGGGCGGAGGCACTCGCCCGCAAGCGTGCGGGAGAGACGCGCCGGGCTGCAGTGATGGTGCGCCAGTTCGCCAACGACGCGACTGCCGCCGGGATCACGCCCATGCGGCTGACCGCCCGTACCTACGACGGGGCCTCGCGCCTGCGCACACAGGTCGAGGGCTGGTACCTCAAGAAGGACATGAGCGTGGCCGTGGGCACAGACGGCGAGTTCTACGTGATGTCAGCGCCTCGTAGCCTGCGAGGCATGGTGCGGGGGGTGACCCTCGAGCCGGGTGAGCCGCCGCTCGAACTGGGCAAGGGCGCGCGCGACGGGGAGTCGATGCCGCTGGTGGACGCGCTCGCCAAGCGGCTCGCCGCAGGCAACGACTGGTCCGCCTGACCCCCTCTCCCCCAAAGGCTGGTCACTTATACGACCGTGAGAGATATCTGGGGCCGAACGTGGTCAGTCTTGACGGCGGTCAGGCGCGCAGCAACGGCTCCAGGGCATCGGCTGTGGCGGCCGGGGCCTCCAACGCCGCCATGTGCCCCACCCCGTCGAGCACCACTGGCTCCACCCCCGCCGCCTGAGCCATGAGGTCACTGTCCGCGCGAGCGATGATGCCGTCCTGCGCGCCGATCACCACGACCACGGGGGCGTCAACGGCCCGCAGCACTTCCGTGCGGTCTGGGCGTGCTGCCATCGCGCGCTGCCCCCACGCGATGCCGTCCCCGCGCTGGCGCGCGATGTTCGCCGCCACCCACTCGACCAGCTCGTCGCGACCAGAGCCGTCGCCACCGATCATCCCTTCCGCGGCACCCTGCGGGTCCGGAAGACCGCCCTCACCCTCGGCCTCAGCGGCGACAAGTAAGCGCTTAGCGCGGGCCTCGTCGCCGTCCGCGGTCGACTTGGTGCACACGAGCCCCATCCCGGCCACCGCATCGGGCCACCGCTGCGCAACAGCGAGCGCGACGTAGCCGCCCATCGAGCAGCCGATCCACACAGCCGCGTCGGCCCCGGTGGCCTCGCGCATCGCAAGCACCGCGGCGT
>JBKBNW010000039.1:0-13991 GCA_046295115.1 Demequina sp. | reverse complement strand
AGTTGCCTCGGTAGGGAACGCGATCGCGACGTTCCTGCTGATCGCCGGCGCCGCTCGCGCTCGCAAGGCCGTGGTCAACGGACGTGATCGCGACGCTACTGCAGTGCCGTCCAAGCGCCGCCAGAAGATCGCCAAGTACATGGATCGGTTCGGCGTGCCGGGTGTGTCGCTGCTCGGGCCGCTCGCGCTCCCCAGCCAGTTCACCGGACCCACCATGGTCGCTCTCGGAGCATCCGCGCGGAGCGTGTACGTGTGGATGGGGATCTCGATTGTCGCGTGGGGCGTGCTGTTCGGGTTCTTCACGGAGTGGGCGATTCGGTTCTTCGGATGAGGGTGCGGGGTGCGTCCGTGAGCGCATCGGCGGGGTAACCACACCAACGTTGAAGAGTCTTGAATTCAGATCATGTTCTGAATTACTCTGTCGTGCATGCCTCCCACTACCGCCCGCCGCAGCTTCCAATCGTCGGAGCTCAGCCGTCACTCGAAGTCGGTGTTCGCGGCCGTCGGCGATGGTTCGGTGCAGATCACGCGGCGCGACGGCGAGGCTCTGGTGCTGATGGCCGAGCGCGAGGCGGCATCCCGAGACATGCTCCTGCAGGTGGCGGGTCGACTCTTGACGGCCGCGACCGCAGCGGGTGGGCGCTTCTCGGACCACCTCGCCGACGCGTATCCGTGGATGCTTGCGTTGAGCACCGAGGACCGCGAGGAGTGCGCGACCGACGTGCTCAACGCCGCCCGCGCGGCCTTCGAGACCGGGCATGCGCATCTGGCAGTGGCGGAGTTGACGTCGTGGCGAGAGACGGCGCTGGCGATCGCCGCCGGACTCGGGGCCGAACCGGTTCAGTGGCTCTACGAAGACGAGCCTGTCGAGCGTCCGTGATCGATGGTCAAGCCCACCCGCGTGGAGCGCCCCACCAAGCGTGCCGAGCATGAGTTGCGGTTCGCATCGGCCTCTGCGCGGCGTGGTTGGCAGGACCTCTGCGCAACCATGCGCTCGCCTCTGGCCGATTCATGGGACTTCCTCACTCGCACGCCCCTTGAGCGCACGCCTCGCAACTATCCGCTGAAGGGCGCGCTCGCGACGGTCACCCGTGATGGGGTGGCGCACCAACGATGGCAACACAAGCCCACTCTCCAGGGCGATGCCCGAATCTGGTTCTACGTCGAGGGGCAAACCGTGTACCTGGAGCAGGTGCACACGCATCACCCGAACTCGACCAAGTGGTGATGCGCGGCGGGTGGTACGCGCTCACGTCTGTGCCCGAAGCCTTGCCCCGGCAGCCCCGGCAGCCCCGGTGAACGCGATCGCCAAGCCCGGCAGCGCGGTCAGCATCCCAAACCCGACGGCGGCGACGGCCACGAGCGCCGCCACGATGCCGAGCAACGCGCGCATCGGCCGCATGGCCAACCTGAGCCGGACGAGTTCACGGTAGGGGTCTTGGGGGACTGCGGATCCAGCGTCGAGAGTGCCTTCCGCGAGGGCTCCATCTTTGGGTGGAACCGGCCCGGCTGAGTGGCGCCCGATAGGTGGAGGGACTTTACCTGGCAGTTTGTGCGTTAACCCTCATGACATCACAACGATGGCCCCTCAGGGGGGCCACCAAAGATTGGAATCATCTTGATTATTCTCGGCCTCATTCTGCTCGTCATCGGCCTCATTGTCCCGATCTCGGTCCTGACGACCGTCGGCGGCATCCTCGTGGTCGTCGGCCTCATCCTGGTCCTCGTCGGCAGGTCCGGCAACGGCGTCGGCGGTCGCAAGCACTGGTTCTGATCCGGTAGGCGAGCTCGCCCGGTGGGCGAGTAGCCGCCGCTGAACGAGAGGCGAGGGCGCGTGGGAACACCCATCGCGCTCGCCTTTTTCGTTCTTGAGGTGGGCGCCATCCCTGCTATCTGGCGTGACGCGTCGATGTCAGACCCTGGTGTTTGACTTGGGTTATGGCTGATGAGGTGGCTGTTCTTGAGGCAGCGGACGTGGAGCGGGTGAACGCTGTGTTGCGTGTGCTCGCCTCCCGTGAGGTCTCGGGCCAGTCCAAGGATCAGTTGCTGGAGTTGACCTCCGCAGTGGCCACGATGGAGCGGCTGGTGGGTGCGATCGGTGCCCGATGCGCGGGTGAGATCGCGCGGTTGTCGTCGCCTGATTTGCCTGGTGGGGGTTTGGCGCGTCGTGAGGGTCAGGGCAATGCCCCGACGTTGTTGTCGAACGTGAATGGTGGTTCGATCGCTGGGGCGAAGCGCGCGATCACGGCGGGGGAGGCGTTTGCGCCTGTTCCTCAGGCGGCCGATGCGCCCGCTGGGTTGTTCGACGGCGCTGAGTCTCGTCCGCGGCCTAAGTATCCGGTGGTGGCTTCGGCGTCGGTGGCGGGGGAGTTGTCGGTGGATGCGGCGGCGTTGATTGTGGCGGGGTTGAACAAGGTGGCCGCTCGTGTCGATGCGGCCGCGTTAGTCGCACTGGAGGAACGCCTGGTCGCGAGGGCCGTGTCGATGCCCGCGCATGATGTGCGGAAGATGGTCGCGCGGGCGGTGGCACGGGTGGATGTCGCCGGTCATCAGGCGCGTGAGCGCGAGAACTATGCGAACCGGTATCTGTGGTGGAAGGAAGACTCGGACGGCAACGTCGTGATCCATGGGCAGATGGATGCGGTGACGGCGGCACCGATTATTGCGGTGTTGGAGCAGATGACGACTCGGGATGTGCGGCGCAAGGGTCGCAAGGAGAGCTCTGATGCCCGGACGGTGGGGCAGATGCGCATCGATGCGTTGTTTGAGCTGGCCCGGCATTCATTGGGGTGCACGAGGACGGAGAAGTCGGGGGTGCGAACGTCGCTGGTGGTGCGGACGACACTGTCGGGCCTGATGAGTGGGCAGGGCTTGGGCAGTATTGATGGGATCGATTCCCCGGTGTCGGTGGGTCAGTTGCGGCGCTTGTTGGGGGATGCGGGGATCATCCCGCAGGTGTTGGGCATGGACAGTGAGATTTTGGATCAGGGGGTGCAGGAACGGTTCTTCACCGATGAGCAACGCATCGCGTTGTTGCATCGTGATGGGGGGTGTGCGAAGTGTCATGCACCACCGGAGCACTGCGAGGCCCATCACATCAGGTGGTGGCAGCACGGTGGGCTGACGGACCTGGATAACGGGGTGATGTTGTGCACCAGGTGTCACCACGACATCCACACCCAAGGCTGGGAGATCCTCGCGACCGCGACGTCGGTGACGTTCATCCCACCCCCGAGCATTGATGCGGGGAGAACTCCGTCCCCAGGCGGAACGGCGGCACTCGATATCGAGATTCCGCCAGCCGAACCCGACCTGCCACCGATCACAGCCCAGGATGAGGCGATGGTCCGACAATGGGTCACCGACGATTGGCGGCGGAGGCAGCGTACTGGCGAGGACCTCTCGGGCCTCTCGGACCTGGTGGGGCTGTACGCGTGAATGGGAGGGTGCTCGCGCACCCGTGCGAGCGCCGCGGGAGGGCGACGTGACGTACCGTAGTGCCAGTTCGGATCCACCTGGCCCGCACCCCGAGTGCCAGCACCAGAACTGAGGTACGCATGCCTTCTGCCCCCTTGCCCCCGGATGGCACGCCGGCGGACCCGGCCCGCGCATCGGCCGCAGGTCCGCACGCGAACGGCGGACCTAGCCAGCAGGCTGGCGGCGCCAAGCGCGAACTCTGGTCCGGCCAGACCGCGTTCATCCTGGCGGCAATCGGCTCGGCGGTGGGGCTGGGCAACATCTGGCGGTTCCCCGGCGAGGCCTACGACAACGGCGGCGGAGCCTTCGTGATCCCCTACCTGGTCGCGCTCATCACAGCTGGTATCCCCATCCTTTTCCTCGAGAACGCGATTGGCCACCGGTTCCGGGGATCGGCCCCGCTGGCCTTCCGCCGCATGTCCCGCCGCGCCGAGGGCGTGGGCTGGTGGCACGTCGCAATCTGCTTTGTCATCGGGCTGTATTACACGGTGATCATTGCGTGGGCGCTCAGCTACTTCTTCTTCAGCTTTGACCTGGCCTACGCGGACGACCCCGCCGCGTTCTTCAACGTCGAATACCTCCAGGTGGGGGATGTGGGCGTCGGGCTCGACTTTGTGCCCGGAGTGCTGATCCCGCTCGCCGCGATCTGGGCCGTCGCCGTGACCGTGCTCGCGCTCGGCGTCGCGCACGGGGTCGAGAGGCTCAACGTGATCGGCATTCCACTGCTGGTCCTGACCTTCGGCGTCCTGGTGGTGCGGGCGCTCATGCTGGACGGCGCTGGAGCCGGCGTCGAGGCGCTGTTCACTCCCGACTTCTCCGCGCTGACCAACCCCGATGTGTGGATCGCCGCCTACGGGCAGGTGTTCTTCTCGCTGTCGCTCGCGTACGGCGTGATGCTGACGTATGCCTCGTACCGGAAGCGGCGCTCCGACCTCACCGGGCCGGCGCTGGTGGTGGCGTTCGGCAACAGCTCGTTCTCGCTGCTCGCGGGGTTGGGCGTGTTTGCGACCCTCGGGTACCTCGCGGCACAAGAAGGCGTCGCGGTCGCGGACCTTGAGGGCATCGCGGGCGTGCAGCTGTCGTTCGTGACCTTCCCCGCGGTGATCGCGCAGATGCCCGGCGGCCAGTGGTTCGGGGCCATGTTCTTCGCCTCGCTGGTGATAGCCGGGTTGACGTCGCTGATCTCGGTGCTGCAGTCCGTGAGCGCGGCCCTGCAGGACAAGTTCGGCTGGTCTGCGCGACGTGGAGCGCTGACCGTGGGCCTGACGTCCGCCACGCTGTCGATGGTGCTGTTCGGCACCACCACGGGCCTGTACGTGCTGGACGTTGTCGATCTGTGGGCCAATCAGCTCGGCATCGTCGTGGGCGCAGTCGCGATGATCGCGGTGACGCTGTGGTTCGGCCGTCGCGGGCGCGAGCTCGCGCTCCACCAGAGTGTGATGTCGAGCGTCAAGGTGGGACGGGCATGGCTAGTGGTCGTGAACGCCGTCGCGTTATTGCTCGTGTACATGCTGGTCGATACGACTGCGCGGTTCATCAGCGAGGGCTACGACGGCTATCCCGGCTGGTTCTTGGCTCTATTCGGGTGGGGCGCCGTGGCGTTCCTGCTCGTGGCCGCCCTGGTGATGCCGGTGCTGAGATGGCGGCGCGGGGATGACCACGGCTTTGTCCCATGGCCCAGTCGTGAGCAGCTCGAGGCGGGTGCGGGCGCCGGGCGGTCCGCGAAGGACGAGGGTGCGTCATGAGCGCCGATGCATGGGCCCTGCTTGCCGTCTCCGCCGCCGTGATCTGGGGCGGGCTGGCCGCGTCGGTAGTGTGGTTGGCACGGCACCGCGACCCCGCAGCGCTGTCCGACGATGAGGAGGCATCATGACCAACGCGGCCATGGACGCCGAGGTGGCGCGATACGTCGCCCGCGGCTACGGCGTCGAGTCCCGCACCCGGTCCCAAGTGGTGCTGGTGCGCACCCGTCGCATGGGGTGGTTCTGGAACTCGATCTTGGTTCTCGTGACCGGCGGCCTCTGGCTGATCTATGTGGTCTACCGCCTGGCCAACCGCAAGGTGGACCGGGTGGTGCTGACCTCCTCCGGCCGCGGCTCCTTTAGGCGCTCGAAGGGCTAGTCGCCGCGTACAGCGCCATGTCGCGAAGCCGCCCGCCGATCTCCTGGTGGCGTGGCAGCACGCTCTCCCGCTCGTACCCAGCACGCTCTGCCGCGCGGATCGACGCAGCGTTGGAGGGCTCCACGTACGCCTCGACGCGGCGAAGTCCGGGCACCGTCCAGGCGAAGGCGGTGAGGGCGGTCAGCGCATCGGCGGCGAACCCCCGGCCTCGGTGCCGCGGCGCGATCGCGTATCCCGCGCTCGCCCGGCCCTGTGCCAACCCGCTCAGCCACAATCCGCAGTGTCCCACCGCGCCACTCGTCACCGCCTGGACGATCGTGAACGGATAGCCGCTGCCGCGCACCCATTTCTGTTGCTGCGCGGCGATCCAATCGAGGGCCTGCGCCTGCGTCGCATGAGCTGGGATGGTGCCGATCATGGGGATGTACGGATCCTGCGAGAGTTCACGGACCATCCCAGCGTCGGCGGCGGTCGTGGCGCGAAGAGTGACCTCGCCGTGGCCTGGCGCGGCGGCCGGCCACACGAGTGGAACCGGGGGCATCATCCCTCGATTGTGCCGGGTCTCGCCCGGAGCAGACGAACGGGCGGGCCGCCCGAGCCTGAGGCTCGCACGACCCGCCCGTGAAGGTGGAGCAGGGTGAGGGTCCCGAACTAGGCGTTCGCGACCGATGCGCCGCCGAGCATCGCCTCGCCGCGAACGCGGCGAGCAATCGCGGTGCCCGCGAACCCGAGGCCGAGCAGGAGCGTCGCGGCCAGCGCGAGTCCGGCGACCTGGGCGCCAGTGGACGACAGCACGCCGTCCGGACCGGAGCCCGAACCCACGCCCGTGCCGGTTCCAGGACCAGGACCGGTCCCGGGGCCGTCGGTGCCAACTCCGTCGCCAACGCCGTCGCCAGGTCCGTTACCGTCGCCAGGTCCGGCACCGTCGCCAGGTCCGTTACCGTCGCCAGGTCCGGCACCGTCGCCAGGTCCGGCACCGTCGCCAGGTCCGGCACCGTCGCCAGGCTCGGAACCGTTGTCGGCACTGGCCACCACCGAGACGGAGGTCCAGCCGATCAGCCCACCGTCACCGCCGTAGAGCGCGAGCCGGTGAGCGCCAATCGGTGCGTCGACCGGGACCATGAGCGTGACGTTGCCGGCCGCATCGAGCGTGCCCTCGCCGAGTGACACGGTCTCCGAGAACAGGTACCCGGCTACCAGCTTGCCCGCGAGTGACGCGTCTGCGCCGATCGTGACGGGCTCACCCACGGTGATCTCGTCGGGCGCGGTAATGAGCCCCTTGGACTCGCTGGTGAGGTCGTTCTCGGACGGCTCAGCCGGCGGCTCAGGGGTCTCGTCGTCGTCGCCTGCCCGGTGCAGAACCACCTCGTCGATGACGGCGCGGGTATCCGTGCGGTAGGTGGTGACGGTCATCTTGTCGCCCTCGACCACCAGGTTGGAGAAGCTGGGCACGCGCTCCTGCCAGATCATCTGCGCATAGTTGAAGCCGTTGGGGTCTGCCGCCGAGATCTGTCCCGCGTTGCGAATCGAGTAGTACTTCGAGCCCGACGCAGAGTTGGCGGTGATGTAGAGGGTCTGTCCTTCCTCCGGGAACACCACCGAGGTGTCCTCGGACTCGACGGGCTCGCGGCCCTCCATCAATAGCGTCCGGGTGTACGAGTGGTCGTGACCCATCATGACAAAGTCGATCCCGTGCTTGCTGAGGACGGGGGAGATGCCGTTGCGCCAGTTCACGATGGACGCCGTCGCCGAGTGCTGCGCCACCGAGAAGGCGCTGTGGTGGAACGACACCACATGCCAGGAGGCCTCATCGCCGTGCTCTGCGAGCACCTTCTCGATGTATGCGTCATGGGTAGACACGTCCATGTTGTTGGAGTTCAGGCCAATTACGAGCATGTCGCCGTACAAGTACCAGTAGTTGCCGCCCGACTGGCTCGAGTTGCTGGCAGCGCCGTACGACTCGTCGAGGTTGGGCATGAAGAAGTGGGTCCGGTACGCCTTCGAGTTGACGTCGTGGTTGCCGTTAATGGTGGCGATTGGCAGCTCACGCAGGCGGTCGGTGCGCAGGAACGCGGCATATTCGCGCTCGTTCGATGCGGTCTCCACCTGGTCGCCGACCGACTGGATGAACTCCGCCTCCGGGAACATGTCCTCCGCGACTGCCAAGGTGTTCTCCCACCCTGCGGTGTCCGACGAGAGGTTGCCCGACGAACCTAGCTGCGGGTCTCCCATCATGAGGAACGAGAAGTCCTTAGCGCCGAACTCGCCAGTCGAGAAAGTGAAGGTGTCGGACCAACCGTGCTCGCCGCCCACGCGGTACACATACTCGCTGTTTGCGGCGAGCCCGTCGATGGTCGCGTGGTGGTAGTGACGGCCGTCGTGGGTCGCGCCGTGGTCGACGGTGGTGGCGGTCGTGGCCTGGGCCTTGGGGAACGCGGCACCGGACATCGCCGATGCCGGGGCCCACTGGACCTGGCCCTCGGTGGGCATAGTGGTGTACCAGGCGACGTTGCGCTCGGTCTCGTTCGATCCCACGTTCAGCACCAAGTCAGAGACCTCGATGGGCGTGCTCGTGGAGAGGGAAGTGAGGCTCTCGAAGTCGAAGTAGATGTCCGAGCTGGTGTCGCGGTCCTGGTACAAAGCAACGGCGACCGTGTTGGTCCCCTCGCGGAGCACACTTGCCGGGACGGTGACGGTGCTGAGGATGGGAGCCGCCCGGCCCGCACCCAGGTACTGCATGTTGCCAGCCTCGGGGTTGAAGTCGTCGTCGAGCACGCCCGCGACCTTGGTGCCGTTGACCCACACCGCGAGGGCATCGTCGTGGCGCACGGTGCCGGTGAGCAGGGAAATGTCTTCGAGGTCGGCCGCCGTCAGCGTGAACCCCGAACGGAAGAAGAACGCCTCAACGTTGGTCGAGGTCCCCGGCTTGTGCTGCGTGAGCAGCGTCCGCACGGGGTAGCCACTGACGTCGCCCGCGAGGCCACGCAAGGCTCCGAACGGGCCACGGGCGACGCCCCAGGACGAGTCGTCGTAGTCCGCGCGCGTCCAGCTGAACAGTTCACCGCTGCCGGCCGGGTCCTCGGGGGAGTCGTGATACTTCCACTCGGTCGCATCCGTCGCAATGTGCTGGTCCGGCGCGAGTTCGGTGGGGCCATACACGGGGGAGAGCGTCTCGAAGTCGAAGTAGAGATCTGAGCTGGAGGCGCGGTCCTGGTAAAGCGCGACGGCAATGGTGTTCTGGCCCGCCTTCAGCAGCTCGGGCGCGACCGTGACGTCCCCGACGATCGGGTCGCCGTTGGAGTCGCCCAGGTACTGAAGGTTGCCCAGGTCGGGGTTGAAGGACTCGTCGAGGAACCCGGCGACCTTCTCGCCGTTCACCCACACGGCAAGCGCATCGTCGAACCGCACGGTGCCGGTGACGGAGGTGAGCCCGTCAAAGTCACGCTCCGTGAGCGAGA
Source organism: Demequina sp. (assembly GCA_046295115.1). Lineage (GTDB taxonomy): Bacteria > Actinomycetota > Actinomycetes > Actinomycetales > Demequinaceae > Demequina. The sequence continues at coordinate 4,935 of JBKBNW010000039.1, read as the reverse complement.
ACTCGGTGCGGAAGAAGAACGCCTCGACGTTGGTGGTGGTGCCTTCGTAGTACTGGTTCAGGTGGGTGCGCACGGCATTGCCCGCCACGTCCGCGTGCTGGCCCCGGAGAGAGCCAAACGACCCTGGCGCGGTGGCCCACGCCGAGTCGTCATAGCCGCCGAGGGTCCACGACAGGAGCTCGCCCTCACCCGCAGGGTCGACGCCGGTGTCGAGGTACTGCCACTGGGTGGTGTCAGATGAGATGAGTGCTGGAGGTGCGGCCTGGGCCGGCACCCCCAGAAGTGTGCCGGTGAGGACCGCGGCGCCTAGGGCCGCGAGTCCGTTCCGAGAGGCTGTGCGCATGGCTGAATCGCCTTTCTGGCGGCGCAATAGGCCGCCAAGGGGGAGGGGCGATTCGTAGTCAAGCGTGCGGACATGGACGGCACGAGGCCGGCGTCTTCCCATCCAATGAACGATCGTTACCAAAAATGCGAACATTAGGAAACCGGCGGGTGAACAGGGGTTTCTCGTGTCCACACCTGTGCACGCAGGCCCTCACGGCTGCGCGACCGGTCATTCGCAGACAGCGCGAAGGTAGTCTCGCCGTCGCGGCGACGGGGAGGCTACCTAGCCGGAGCAGCGCGTATGGGCGCCCAGCAGGGGGCTGTGCCGCGGCGGTTTACTACGCCTCAGCGACGACCACCTGGCCGGCATCGACAACCTCGCCGACCAGCCTCTCGATGACGTCCTCGAGCATCGCCGCACCCACGATGGCGCCGCCCTCGTCGCGCACCAGCGCGATGTGCGTGCCGCGTGCCTGCATGGCCGTTAGCGCCTCCTCCAGCGAGGCATCGGCCCCGATGAAGGACAACGGTCGCACCGCATCGTCCGGGATGGGCTTGGTCGCGTGACCGCGCGCCACATCCACGAAGTCCTTGAGGTGCAGGTAGCCCACGTACTCGCCGTCGTCATCGACGAGCGGGAATCGGGAGAAGCCCGTCTTGATGCACTCCTTCTGAGCGCGCTGCGGAGTGACGTCGACCGGCAGGGTCACGAGCTCTTCACGCGGCGTGAGCACATCGCGCACCGTCTCGAATGACAGCGAGATGGAGCCCGACATCACTCGGTGGGACTCCTCGTCGAGCAGGCCCTCCTGGAGCGACTGCGCCACGAAGGCCGCCACCTGATCCGCGTTGAAGGCCGAGGCGATCTCCTCCGTGGGCTTCACCTTGAGCGCCCTCAGCACCATGTTGGACACCGCGTTCAGCGTCCAGATCAGTGGCTTCAAAATGGTGACGATGAAGTACAGCGGCGGTCCTAGCAGGATCGCGGAACGCTCCGGCCCCGCGATCGCGATGTTCTTGGGCACCATCTCGCCCAGCACCATGTGCAACGCCACGACGATGGCGAGTGCCACGGCAAACGCGATGCCGTGCAGCCACGGCCCCGTCACGCCGATGGCCGCAAGGGGCTTCTCGAGCTGGTGCGCTACCGCGGGCTCGCCGATGGCTCCGAGGCCAAGCGAGCACATGGTGATGCCGAGCTGCGCGCCGGCCATCATGAGCGACACCTTCTCCATCGCCCGCACGGTGATCCGGGCGGGGTAGGAGCCTTCAGCGGCGCGAGGCTCGATCTGCGTGCGTCGCGCCGAGATCAGCGCGAACTCCGCACCCACAAAGAACGCGTTGCCCGCCAGCAGCGCGACGGCGATAAGGATCGCGATCCAGTCAGACATTCTTGCCCTCCGTGGCTGTGCCCGCATCGGCCGCGGCGCTCTCTACTGGGCTGCCGTCGGCATCCGCCTCGGGGTGGCCGTCGTCGTCGCGGTCGTCGTCGTGGCGAGTACGCAAGTTCTCGCGCCCGCGCCCGTTGCCGTCCTCGTCGCCGTCCGCGGGCGGCAGCGCCTCGACGATGAGCCGGTCGACGCGGTGGCCGTCCAGGCGAGTCACCGTCATGCGCACGATGACCTGCGTGGGGATGTCGTCCTCGTCGCGGTGGTCCTCGTCACGTGCCTCTACCTCGATCTCGTCGCCCACCCGTGGGAACCGCTCAAGGTGCTCCGTGATGAGCCCGCCGAGGGTGTCGGACTCGCGCGCATCGGGCATGTCGAGGTGCATGATGTCGCCCGCCTCGTCGGGGCGCAGCAGGCCGGACAGGGACCAGCGGCGCTCGCCGATGCGGCGGAACCGCGACACGGGCCTATCCTGCTCGTCCTCGATCTCGCCCACGATCTCTTCGACAAGGTCCTCGAGCGTCACGACGCCGTCGGTGCCGCCGTACTCGTCGACGACCAGCGCCACCTGTGAGCCCTTGCGCAGCGCGTCGAGCACCGCGCTCAGGGGCATGATGGACGGCACCGATTCGATCGGCAGGCAGATGTCGCGCATGGTCGTCGTCTTACGTTGCCGCACCGGCACGGCGAGACCGGCCTTGAAGTGGGCCACACCGATGATGTCATCCACGCTCTCGCCGATCACGGGGAACCGCGCGTGCCCAGTCTTCGAGGCGAGCTGCAGCAGCTCGACCACAGTGTCGTCCGCGTCCAGGAACTGCACGCGCGTGCGCGGCGTCATGGCGTCCGATGCGGTGGTGTCTTTCATCTCGGATGCGCGCGCCAGGCGCCGCGCGACCCGGGGTTCGAGCGTTCCCTGCGCAGCCGAGCGTTCCGCGAGCGATTCAAGCTCCTGCGCGGACCTTGCCGACGCGAGCTCCTCGCGCGGCTCCATACCGAGACCACGCACGATCCGGTTGGCGCCGCCGTTCAGCACTCGGATGAGCGGGCCCGCGAACCACGTGAACGCCCGCTGGGGACCCGCGACCGCGCGCCCAATGCGCATCGGCTCCGCGATCGCCCAGTTCTTGGGCACGAGCTCACCGAAGATCATCTGGGTCGACGTCGCGAGAATGAAGGCGATCGTGAAGGCGACCGCGAGTGCGGACCCTTCAGGGACGCCCAGGGCCTCGATGGGCCCGCGCAGCAGCGTCGCCAGCGACGGCTCCGCGATGAAGCCCACCAACAGGCTGGTGACGGTGATCCCGAGTTGGGCGCCTGACAGCTCGGTCGAGAGCTTCTTGAGCGCCGCCTTGAGGGACGCCGCGTGCTTGTCGCCCGCCTTCGCCGCCTTGTCGACGGCGGGGCGGTCGACGGTGACGAAGGCGAACTCCGCGGCGACGAACAGCGCATTTGCTCCGATGAGGGCGACGACGAGAAGGAGCAGCAACCACGCTTCGGTCATGACAGGGTGCCGCTGCAGTGCGGCAGGGCCCCGGCGCTGGTCGCGAGGGCGCACCACGCGGTGGGGGAGAGGTCGGGCATTGGCGCCGGGCCGCGGGTGCTCGCCATGGGCGAGACTGCGAACCGGCGCTCAGGACTATGGCCGTCGGGCATGCAGGGATTGTACGTGAAACTGCCTCCTGTGTGCGGCACGAAATCCCGCGCCCGGGATGCGCCTCCACGCGTGACCTTGGTCCCTGGTCGAGGTGGCCCCGGGCGCTACGTTCAAAGGGAGTTGCTGTTCAAAGGAGCGCCGTGGCCGTCATGGAAGAGCACGAGGCTACCGGCGAGCGCGCCGCCACGCCGCCGTCCTGCCCGATGTCGCTGCGCATCTCACAGATGGCGGCCATGCTCAACGCCGAGCTCGCCGACCATCCGGTGTATGACGGCCTGGAGCTCCAGCGCTTTGACGACACCCAGCACGGCCACGGAATGGTGGCGTTCCTGAGCCGCCGCGACGACCGCACCGTCGACTACTACGTCGAACGCGGCCTGCGCCTGGACCCGAAGATGTACGGCATCGGTGGCGGCACTCGGTCGTGGAACGAGGTCGACTTTCCCGTCGCGATCCTCGAGGTCAGCGGGGACGGGGTAGCCGCGGAGATGACATTTACGGACGTCGACGGGCGGCTCATCGAGATCGCCATCGATGATCGCGACGGCAACGCCCGCAGTCGGGGAGCGCTGCTCGCGCCCGTCGGTGCCGGAATCGACCGCCCCGGGTCGCTCATGCTGGTGTGGATGCCGCAGTTCGACCTCGTGCGAGACGTGCCCGACCAGGCGCCCATGATCAAGATCGATGGCGAGGACGTCTCCGTGGGCCGGCTACCCGGAGCGGCTGTGCACCGGCGCCACCTCATCAAGTACGCGGCGCCCTTGCAGGTGGTCGAGTTCAACCGCGACATGGACGCACCCGCGACCTCCGGTGGTCCCGGTGAGGCCGACCTCTCGGAGTCAGGGACTGAGGTAAGCGCGCTGACGGCGAAGGCGGGAGCCCACGTCGCACGCGTCGCGTTCCGGCCGCACTTTCCGGACCTGCGCCGGCTTGACGCGGGCGAGGAGCGCTCCGGTGAGTGGCGCATCGGCGTCGACGGCCGGACCCTGACCGGCGGCACGTGGACCGCGGTGGGCGCCGTGGACCGCGCGGAGGTTCACCTTCGGGTGACACGCAAGTGGCGGCCCCGCAGCCTGCCGTTGCTGATGCGCGCCGTCACCACGGCGATGCCGGTGTTCCGGCGCTGGCCGACCAGCTACTCCTGGCACGCGACGTTGCCGACGCTCGGCGGGCCGATGCGCTCGCGGTGGGAGCGGTCGGGCGACGGCCACAATGGGGAGAGTTACAGGCGCGCGACGGGAAGTTAGCGCGGGCTGAGCTGTTCTGATCCGGCGAACGACGGGTTGCTCGACGCATGCCTGCCCGACGTACGCCTGCGCGGCGCCGCCCCAGTCCAGACCTGTCCGCGCGACGCGAGCGGGACCGGGACGGGGACCGCCGCTTACAGTTCGCGCACCACCCGCGCCGGATTACCGGCGACCAGCGTGCCAGGCGGCACGTCCTTGGTCACGACCGAGCCCGCGGCGACCACGGAGCCCCTGCCAATCGTCACGCCCGGGCACACCACCACTGATCCGCCCAGCCACACGTCCGGCTCGAGCGTGATCGGGAAGGCGCGCTCCCAGC